>MIEI01000020.1 GCA_002095305.1 Pantoea brenneri | reverse complement strand
AGTTATCCAAGAGAAACGCCTTGGCTGTGGCTGCAAGTTCGTTGAGATGGGTCATAGCGAGGCTCCTGCTTGTTGTCCTTAGTCCGATACTTATTATTGGTGTGGTACTTCCTACTTTACGGAGGCGCATAGTGTAACGGCCTGACACCTTGCGTCTAATCAAATAAGGTTTCGCTAAGATAGACAAGGTGATGACTTCAGGCACTTGTGTCAGTATTGTATCAGCGAAGCGTGTCATTTCTGCACTCCTTTCAAGAGAATACAGATAAGGGCTGACAGGCTCGAATGAATAATAATGACTTCTGTGTGAGTATGTATGCACATAAATGGGCCTTAAAGTGAATGGATAACGTTTCACTTCAGGCTGTTAACCTAAGGAACCTACAATGTCTCGACGTCTCAGAAGAACCAAGATCGTAACAACCCTCGGCCCGGCTACCGATCGTGATAATAACCTCGAAAAAATCATCGCGGCCGGCGCAAACGTTGTGCGACTCAACTTCTCCCACGGCACGCCAGAAGATCACCAGATTCGTGCAGATAAAGTCCGTGAGATCGCGGCAAAACTGGGCCGCCATGTGGCGATCCTCGGCGACCTGCAGGGTCCAAAAATTCGCGTTTCTACCTTTAAAGAAGGCAAAGTTTTCCTCAATATCGGCGACCGCTTTCTGCTGGATGCCAGCCTCGGTAAAGGCGAAGGCGATAAAGAGCGCGTCGGTATCGACTATAAAGGCCTGCCGGCAGATGTGGTGCCGGGCGACATCCTGCTGCTGGATGATGGTCGCGTGCAGCTGAAAGTGCTGGAAGTTCAGGAGATGAAAGTGTTCACCGAAGTTACCGTCGGTGGCCCGCTGTCGAATAATAAAGGGATTAACAAGCTGGGCGGCGGCCTGTCGGCTGAAGCGCTGACGGAAAAAGACAAAGCGGACATTATCACCGCGGCGAAAATTAAGGTCGACTATCTGGCGGTCTCCTTCCCACGCTGTGGCGAAGACATGAACTATGCCCGCCGTCTGGCCCGTGAAGCGGGTTGCGATGCCAAACTGGTAGCGAAAGTTGAACGTGCCGAAGCGGTTGCCAGTCAGGAAGCGATGGATGACATTATTCTCGCCTCTGATGTGGTGATGGTAGCGCGTGGCGATCTCGGCGTAGAGATTGGCGATCCGGAACTGGTCGGCATTCAGAAAGCGTTAATTCGTCGCGCCCGCCAGCTCAACCGCACCATTATCACCGCCACCCAGATGATGGAATCGATGATTACCAACCCGATGCCGACCCGCGCGGAAGTTATGGACGTGGCGAACGCGGTGCTGGACGGGACCGATGCGGTAATGCTGTCGGCAGAAACCGCCGCCGGTCAGTATCCGGCAGAAACCGTCTCGGCGATGGCCAAAGTTTGCCTCGGCGCGGAGAAGATCCCCAGCGTTAACGTCTCTAAACACCGTCTGGACGTGCAGTTCGACAACGTCGAAGAGGCGATTGCGATGTCGTCGATGTATGCCGCTAACCACCTGCAGGGTGTAACCGCCATCATCACCATGACCGAATCAGGCCGCACCCCGCTGATGACCTCACGTATCACGTCGGGGCTGCCGATTTTTGCCATGTCGCGTCATGAGCGCACCCTCAACCTGACTGCGCTGTATCGCGGTGTGACGCCGGTGTTCTTTGACAGCAACAATGACGGCGTGGCCGCCGCACACGATGCGGTTAACCTGCTGCGCGATAAGGGTTTCCTGGTATCAGGTGACCTGGTTATCGTTACTCAGGGCGACGTAATGGGCGCCACCGGCACCACCAATACCACTCGCGTGCTGCGCGTGGATTAATTGCCCCCCGGGTTGACATTGCCGGTGTAGAATAAAAGACGCGACTGCCTGCCAGTCGCGTTTTTCTTTTCTGACAAGGAGGCCAGATGGCCCGTTTTCACCCCATCAGCCAGCTTACCGGCCGAATTTTGTTGTTTCCTCTGGCGTTAGTCCTGTTCGAATTCGCAACCTATATTGCCCACGACATGATCCAGCCCGGCATGCTGATCGTCACCACGGAATTTGACGTCGGCCCGGAGTGGGTATCGACCTCGCTGACCGCCTACCTGATTGGTGGCGTAGTGCTGCAGTGGTTGCTCGGTCCGCTCTCTGATAAGTTTGGCCGCCGGCCGGTGATGCTTTCCGGCATCCTGTTTTTTGCCGCCGCCTGCATTCTCACCCACTGGGTCAGCTCGATTGAGGAGTTTGTCAGCCTGCGCTTTGTGCAGGGCATCAGCCTGTGCTTTATCGGTGCGGTCGGCTATGCCGCGATTCAGGAGGCGTTTGATGAAGCGCTGGCGGTAAGGATGATGGCGCTGATGGCTAACGTTGCGCTGCTGGCCCCGCTGGCCGGTCCGCTGGCGGGCGCGGCGTGGCTGACCGTTGGCAGCTGGCGCAGTATGTTCTGGCTGTTCGCCGGCTGTAGCCTGCTGGCCTTTGTCGTGCTGTGGCGGGTGATGCCGGAAACTGCCGGCGATCGCAGTCATTCCATCGCCCTGCCGAATCTGGCGCGTAACTACCGGCGACTGATGAAAGATCGGCTGGTGATGTCTGGATCGTTCGCCATCGGGCTGGTGTTTATCCCGATCCTGACCTGGGTAGCGCTGTCGCCGGTGATCCTGATGCATGACGAAGGGCTGTCGCGCATGCAGTACGCGCTGCTGCAGCTGCCGGTATTCCTGGCGATGATTGCCGGTAATCTGACACTGAGTAAGCTGGCGGGACGGGTGCCGATTGAACAGCCGGTGAAGTTTGCTGCCTGGCCGATTCTGATCGGGTTGAGCCTGGCGCTGCTGGCCAGTTTGCTCAACAGTCACGGCTACCTGCTGATTACCGCCGGTCTCAGCCTGTACGCTTTTGGTGCGGGCATGGTGAATGCCGGACTCTACCGCCTGACGCTCTACGCCAGTGATGAAGGCAAAGGCAGCGTGGCGGCGATGCTGGGGATGATCAGCATTCTGACGCTGGCAATCGGCATTGAACTGGCGAAAAGCGGCTATTTCAGTGGTGGTACGTTGTGGTTCTGTCTGATCAACTTTATCAGCGGCGTGCTGTGGTTTGGTCTGGTGATAGTGTTTATGCGGGAACGCAAACGGCGCAGCAGGCTGGAAGCGTTATAACAAGGCCGCAACCACGGGTTTGCCTTACGCAGCCAGCAGAGAAACGCTAAGCGACCGGAGCAGACGCCCGGGAAGCATAGCGGGCGATGAACAACAATGCCGGGAGCGTTTTTGAACAATGCAAAGCGTGGGCCCGCTGCGGGCGCACCTCAGGGACCAGGTACGTCATTGCCCGCGCTGAGCCTGCCATGGCTGGCGGGTTTTGCGTCTTAGCGGGGCGTATACTCCCTGAGCCTGCTCTGTACGATCTGACCGTGTTCCCTGAGCATTCTCGATCTCACCGCTATCCACGCCAGACGTCACAAAAAAGGCCGCTTTCGCGGCCTTGTTGCTATTTGCGTGGGTAGAGCTCTTTACGTGAATAGGGCTCCATATCCCCATCTTTGCGCGTTTTCAGCAGTTTCAGGATCCAGGTGTACTGTTCCGGATGCGGGCGCACGAAAATTTCTACTTCTTCATTCATCCGGCGCGCCAGCTGATGGTCATCCGCGTCAAGCAGATCGTCCATTGGCGGCCGCACATAGATTTCCAGCTTATGCGTGTCGCTGTTATAGACCGGAAACAGCGGCACAACGCGGGCGCGGCACAGCTTCATCAAACGACCCAGCGCCGGCAGCGTCGCTTTATAAGTAGCGAAGAAGTCGACAAACTCGCTGTGCTCGGCACCATGATCCTGATCGGGCAGATAGTAGCCCCAGTAGCCCTGACGAATCGAGCTGATAAACGGTTTGATGCCGTCATTACGGGCGTGTAACCGGCCGCCATAACGGCGACGCGCGGTGTTATTAAATGCGAGGGCGACAGAGCGGGCTATCTGCTGCACTTTTACCTATTCCTCATGCTCCATTCAGGCAGCTTGCATACTGGCTCGACAGCTGTGAGAGGAATTTCACATAGCTATCTTTAGCTAAGCTGATGTCTGTTCCCAGCGGATCGAGCGTGCCTTTACGCACCTGCGTTCCGCGGGCGACAGCATCGATGACTGCTGGCCTGAATTGTGGCTCAGCAAAGACGCATACCGCCTTCTGCTCAACCAACTGTGTTCGTATCTGGTGTAAACGCTGGGCGCCCGGCTGAATCTCAGGGTTGACGGTAAAATGCCCGGTGGGCGAGAGACCGTAGTGTTTTTCAAAGTACGTGTAAGCGTCGTGAAAAACGAAATATCCTTGATTTCTGACCGGTGCGAGTTGTGCGTTAACGCGTTTGTCCGTGTCCGCCAAAGTTACCTCAAACTGCTGGAGGTTGGCGTCAAGTTTGGCTTTATCTTGCGGCATAAGTTCCAATAATTTTTCATGGATTGCAACCGCGGTTTTGCGTGCGATCTCCGGCGACATCCACAGGTGCATATTAAACTCGCCGTGATGATGATGATGGGCATCGGCGTCCGGCTGTTCGGATTTTTCCGCTGTGTGTTCATCTTCATCTTCACCACCGCTAATCAATAGCGGTTTCACCCCATTGATATCGACGATTGCCAGATTTTTTTTCGCCGGCAGCTCAGCCGCAGACTTCGCCATAAAGGCTTCCATTTCAGGCCCGACCCATACCACTAAGTCCGCGTTTTTTAAGCGTTTTGCATCGGATGGACGCAGGGCGTAATCGTGCTCTGAGGCGCCGTCTGGCAACAGCACATCAACCGGCGTCACCCCATCGGCAATCGCTGCCGCGATAAAACCCACCGGCTTGAGTGAAGCGACCACATTTGCCTGCGCAGAAAAGGTTAAAGAAGCTGTAACGGAGAAAGCAGTTAAGGCGAAAAGTGCGCCCTTTTTAATATGTAACATTATGCGTCATTCCATCGTGACCTGGGTGTGGGATGTGATATTATAACATTCGAAATTCTGTGCAACCTGTAAATACTATGACCTCACTTGTTACACTCGAAAACGTTTCGATCAAATTTGACCAGCGCAACGTGCTGTCTGGCGTCAGTCTGGCGCTGCAGCCGGGGCGCATTCTGACGTTGCTGGGACCAAACGGTGCGGGTAAGTCGACCCTGGTGCGTGTGGTGCTGGGTCTGCTCGCGCCGACCAGCGGCACGCTCAGGCGTGATCCGGCCCTGCGTATTGGCTATGTGCCGCAGAAACTGCACATCGACCCGACGCTGCCGGTCACGGTGGAACGCTTTATGCGCCTGTCGCGTGGCAGTAAAAGCGCAGAGATCCTGCCAGCCCTGAAACGTGTTCAGGCCGGTCACCTGCTCAATGCGCCACTGCAAAAACTCTCCGGTGGTGAAACCCAGCGGGTGTTACTGGCGCGCGCCCTGCTCAACCAGCCCCAGTTACTGGTGCTCGACGAGCCGACTCAGGGGGTTGACGTCAATGGCCAGGTGGCGCTGTACGATCTCATCGACCAGCTGCGTCATGAACTGAACTGTGGCGTGTTGATGGTCTCCCACGATCTGCACCTGGTGATGGCCAAAACCGATGAGGTGCTATGCCTTAATCACCACATCTGCTGCTCCGGGACCCCGGAAGCGGTATCGCAACATCCCGAGTTTATCGCGATGTTCGGTCCGCGCGGCGCACAACAACTGGCCATTTATCGTCATCATCATAATCACCGTCACGACCTGCAGGGACGAATCGTTTTACGCAAAGGACAGGGTTCATCATGATTGAGTTGTTATTACCGGGCTGGCTAGGCGGCGTGATGTTAGCGCTGGCTGCGGGCCCGCTGGGGTCGTTTGTCGTCTGGCGCAAAATGTCCTACTTCGGCGATACGCTGGCCCATGCCTCGCTGCTCGGCGTCGCGTTTGGCCTGCTGTTCAACGTTAATCCTTATTATGCCGTGATCCTGGTGACGGTCTGTCTGGCTCTCGGGCTGGTATGGCTGGAACGACGTCCGCATCTGGCGATCGATACCCTGCTCGGCATCATGGCGCACAGCGCGCTGTCGCTGGGTCTGGTGGTGGTCAGCCTGATGAAGAACGTGCGCGTCGACCTGATGGCCTATCTGTTTGGTGATTTGCTGGCGGTGACGCCGGACGATCTGTGGATGATGGGCGGCGGCGTGGTGGTGGTGTTACTGGTGATGGCGTGGCAGTGGCGTTCGCTGCTGTCGATGACCATTAGCCCGGAACTGGCGCAGGTGGATGGCGTCAATATTCAGCGAACCCGCCTGATTCTGATGCTGGTGACCGCGCTGACTATCGGGGTGGCAATGAAGTTTGTCGGCGCGTTGATTATTACCTCGCTGCTGATCATCCCGGCCGCCACCGCCCGACGTTTTGTCCGTTCACCCGAGGGAATGGCTGGCGTGGCGGTGATTATCGGCGTGCTGGCTGTTACCGGCGGCCTGACCTTCTCCGCCTTCTACGACACGCCCGCCGGTCCGTCGGTGGTACTGAGCGCCGCGATCCTGTTTATTATCAGCATGGCGCGCAAACCGGCGGTCTGATCAGACCTCGCGGGTAATGCCAAAATGACGATAAGCATGCTGCGTGGCCATCCGGCCGCGCGGTGTGCGCTGAATGAATCCCTGCTGGATCAAAAACGGCTCGATCACATCTTCAATCGTTTCACGCTCTTCGCCAATCGCGGCAGCCAGGTTATCCAGTCCGACGGGTCCGCCCATGAACTTATCGATAATCGCCAGCAGCAGCTTGCGGTCCATATAATCGAACCCTTCGCTGTCGACGTTCAGCATATCGAGTGCGCTGGAGGAAACCTCGCCGCTCAGCTCACCGTTAGCCCGCACTTCGGCAAAATCCCGCACCCGGCGCAGCAGACGGTTGGCGATACGCGGCGTACCGCGTGCGCGACGGGCGATCTCTAACGCGCCCTCGTCGCTCAGCGCCAGCCCCAGACAGGCGGCACTGCGGCCAACAATGTGCTGCAGATCTTTCACCTGATAGAACTCCAGCCGCTGCACAATGCCGAAGCGATCGCGTAACGGCGAAGTGAGTGAACCGGCGCGGGTGGTGGCACCAATCAGGGTAAACGGCGGCAGATCGAGCTTAATTGAACGGGCAGCCGGACCTTCACCAATCATGATATCCAGCTGATAATCTTCCATCGCCGGGTAGAGAACTTCCTCTACCACCGGCGACAGGCGGTGAATTTCATCGATAAACAGGACGTCATGCGGTTCAAGGTTGGTCAGCATCGCCGCCAGGTCACCGGCTTTCTCCAGCACCGGGCCAGAGGTGGTGCGCAGATTAACCCCCATTTCATTGGCGACGATGTTCGCCAGGGTGGTTTTGCCAAGCCCCGGCGGACCAAAAATCAGCAGATGATCGAGTGCATCGCCGCGCAGCTGCGCTGCCTTGATGAAAATCTCCATCTGCTCACGCACCTGCGGCTGGCCGACATACTCGGTCAGCATTTTCGGGCGAATGGCGCGATCGAGACTCTCTTCTTCGTTAACGCTTACAGCAGAGACCAGGCGGTCGGCTTCTATCATGACTTACCTCAAATGGCGGCGCGTAGCGCTTCGCGGATCAGCGTTTCGCAATCCGCATCCGGTCGACCGACTTTACTGATCATACGACTGGCTTCCTGCGGTTTATAACCCAGCGACACCAGCGCTGCAACCGCTTCGGCTTCGGCATCGTTGGTTTCCGGTTCGGCATTCGGCGTGGTAAGCGTAAAGGCGGAATCGCCGCCAAACAGATCGCCGTGCATCCCCTTGAAGCGGTCCTTCATCTCGACCACCAGACGCTCAGCGGTCTTCTTGCCTACGCCCGGCAGTTTCACCAGCGAGGCAATCTCCTCTTTCTCGACCGCAGTAACGAACTGCTGCGCCGACATGCCAGAGAGGATCGCTAACGCCAGTTTCGGGCCGACGCCATTCACCTTAATCAACTCACGAAACAGCGCACGTTCCTGCTTGCTGTTGAAGCCGAACAGCAGCTGCGCATCTTCGCGCACCACGAAGTGGGTAAAAATCACCGCTTCGTGATTCAGTTCAGGCAGTTCATAAAAACAGGTCATTGGCATATGGACTTCATACCCTACGCCGTGTGCCTCAAGCAGCACCAGCGGCGGCTGCTTTTCCAGAATATTGCCCCGTAAACGACCTATCACCTGAATGCTTCCTTAACCAACCAATGTGGCGGATTTTATAACATAAAAAAGGCTGGATGAATATCCAGCCTGTGCGTGTGCCGGCAACCGCGCGGCTAACCTGAACGTAAACGCCCGCGGGTCAGCACCAGCTTGCTGTCGCTCATCCGTGCGGCATTCTGCGACACGTGGCAATGAGTAATGGCGATTGCCAGCGCATCGGCAGCATCGGCCTGCGGGTTGGCGGGCAGCTTCAGCAGGGTGCGCACCATGTGCTGCACCTGGCTTTTTTCGGCGCTGCCAATCCCGACTACCGTCTGTTTAACCTGACGCGCGGCGTACTCAAACACCGGCAGATCGTGATTGACCGCGGCGACAATGGCCGCGCCACGTGCCTGGCCCAGTTTCAGCGCAGAATCCGCGTTCTTCGCCATGAACACCTGTTCGATGGCGAAGTAATCGGGCGAAAACTGGGTGATGATCTCGCAGACGCCCGCATAAATTAACTTCAGACGGGCGGGCAACTCAGTGGTATTAGTGCGGATACAGCCGCTGCCCAGATAGGTGAGCTGGCGGCCGGTCTGACGAATGACACCATAACCGGTGATGCGCGAACCGGGATCGATACCCAGAATAATCGACATTAAGCCTCCCCGGTTAAGGAGGTGCGGGTCAGCGCCATTACAGCGTTTCCGCCACCTCGTCGGAGATCTCACCGTTGTGATAAACCTCCTGCACATCGTCGCAATCTTCCAGCATGTCGATCAGACGCAGCAGTTTCGGTGCCGTTTCCGCATCCATTTCCGCTTTAGTAGACGGGATCATCGACACTTCAGCGGTATCCGCTTTCAGGCCGACCGCTTCCAGCGCATCACGCACCGCGCCCATCTCTTCCCAGGCGGTGAAAACGTCAATCGCGCCATCGTCGTAGCTGACCACATCTTCAGCTCCGGCTTCCAGCGCAGCTTCCATCACCGCATCTTCATCCTGACCCGGCGCATAGGAGATCACCCCTTTTTTGCTGAACAGGTAGGCAACAGAGCCGTCAGTACCGAGGTTTCCGCCGGTTTTGGTGAAGGCGTGACGCACTTCGCCCACGGTACGGTTGCGGTTGTCGCTCAGGCACTCGATCATGATGGCAGAGCCGCCCGGACCGTAGCCTTCATAGATGATGGTTTCCATGTTGGCGTTGTCATCACCGCCGACGCCGCGCGCGATGGCGCGATCCATGGTTTCACGCGTCATGTTGTTGGAGAGCGCTTTGTCCATTGCGGCACGCAGGCGTGGGTTCGAGCCCGGATCGCCGCCGCCCAGTTTGGCCGCCGTCACCAGTTCACGAATGATCTTGGTGAAAATTTTGCCCCGCTTCGCGTCCTGTGCCGCTTTACGGTGCTTGGTATTTGCCCACTTACTATGTCCTGCCATGTTACTTTTTCTCCGAACTTAGCATGGTGCAGGCTATCCTGCCGCCGGGATTGTCCCGCTGGCCGGCTCGCAACTCACGTACACAGTACGCTGGCTACGTCGCGCTGGCGGTGAACAACCTCACGGCACCGGGTACGCCTGACTGTTCAATACGTTGGTGTAGTCCTGTTAAAACTCACCAGATTCATAAATTTAATCGATTCGCCGCCGGAAAAATGCGCGGCAGCAGCGATTCAGGTAAATTCTTCAATCGCCTGGCGATTACTCCAGGACTTGGTGAGCGCAGCCGCTTCTGCCGGTGCCAGCCAGCGAAACGCCAGATGCTCGGTCAGTGCAATTGCCCGCTCTGCTGGCAACCGCAGCCGGAACCAGTGTTCGTGATTATGGGTGACACCGGGTGCGTAGCGATGGCGATAGTGCGGAAAGATTTCAAAGTCGATCTGACGCTGACAATCTTCCACCTCCAGCCGTTCCGCCAGCACGTCAATGCCCAACTCCTCGCCCACTTCACGCCGGGCAGCGGCCAGCGGCGTTTCATCCGCCTCCAGGCTGCCGGTTACCGACTGCCAGAAGGCCGGATCGTCCTGCCGCTGCAGCATTAACACCCGGCCAGTGTCGCGCGCCACAATGACCACCAGCACTGAAACCGGATGTTTATAGCCCATTATTTAGTCTCAGGCTTTTCTTTTTTTACCACCTGAATGCCCAGCTCCAGCAGCGAGGCGGGATTCGCTTCGCTTGGGGCTTCGGTCATCAGGCAGGCCGCAGCGGTGGTTTTCGGGAACGCAATCACGTCACGAATGTTATCGGTACCGGTCAGCAGCATGGTCAGACGATCCAGACCAAATGCCAGGCCCGCGTGCGGCGGCGTACCGAACTTCAGCGCATCCAGCAGGAAGCCAAACTTCTCGCGCTGCTCATGCTCTTCAATACCCAGAATGCTGAACACCGTCTGCTGCATTTTGCCGTTATGGATACGCACCGAGCCGCCGCCGACTTCATAGCCGTTGATCACCATGTCATAGGCGTTAGCCACTGCACGGGTCGGATCGGCGGCCAGCTCATCGGCGCTCATCTCTTTCGGCGCGGTGAACGGATGGTGCATCGCCGCCAGGCCGCCCTCTTCGTCCTCTTCAAACATCGGGAAGTCGATCACCCACAGCGGAGCCCAGGCTTTCTCATCGGTGATGCTCAGATCGCGGCCCACTTTGAGACGCAGTGCACCCAGCGCATCGGCCACCACTTTGGCGCGATCGGCACCAAAGAAGATGATGTCGCCATCCTGCGCGCCGGTGCGGCTCAGAATGCCTTCGACGATCTCTGCGTTGAGGAACTTCGCGACCGGACTCTGCACCCCCTCCAGTCCATCAGCACGCACGTTGACTTTCATCCACGCCAGACCTTTGGCGCCATAAATCTCAACGAATTTGCCGTATTCATCAATCTGCTTACGGCTCAGCTGCGCGCCAGCTGGCACACGCAGTGCCGCCACGCGGCCTTTGGCATCGTTCGCCGGACCCGCGAAGACCTGGAATTCGACATTTTTCAGCAGGTCGCCAACGTCCACCAGCTCCATCGGGTTACGCAGGTCGGGCTTATCGGAGCCGTACCGGTGCATCGCTTCGGCAAAGGTCATCTGCGGGAACTCACCGAGATCCACACCCTGTACCGCCTGCCACAGATTACGGATTAAACGCTCCATCACCTCACGCACCTGCGGCGCGGTCATGAAGGAGGTTTCAACGTCGATCTGGGTAAATTCCGGCTGACGGTCGGCGCGCAAATCTTCGTCACGGAAGCATTTAACAATCTGGTAGTAGCGATCGAAGCCCGACATCATCAGCAGCTGTTTGAACAGCTGTGGCGACTGGGGCAGCGCATAGAACTTGCCTTTATGAACCCGGCTTGGCACCAGATAGTCGCGCGCGCCTTCCGGCGTGGCTTTGGTCAGCATCGGGGTTTCGATATCGAGGAAGCCTTCATCGTCCATAAAACGGCGCACGAAGCTGGTGATTTTCGCGCGGGTTTTCAGGCGGGTCACCATCTCAGGACGACGCAGGTCCAGATAGCGGTACTTCAGGCGCGCTTCTTCGCTGTTGTTCTGGTTAGCATCCAGCGGCAGCGGCTCAGAACGGTTGATGATGTTCAGCGCATGGGCAAACACTTCGACTTCGCCGGTCGCCATTTCGCTGTTTTTATTCTTATCGTCACGGGCACGCACGGTACCGGTAATCTGGATACAGAATTCGTTACGCAGTTCAGAAGCCAGCTTAAACGCGTCCTGACGATCGGGATCAAAAAATACCTGCACGATGCCTTCACGGTCGCGCATATCGATAAAAATCAGGCTTCCCAGATCGCGACGGCGGTTTACCCAGCCGCAAAGAGTGACTTGCTGACCCACATGAGACAGATTGAGCTGTCCGCAATATTCTGTACGCATAACACTATCCTTTTAACTTCGCCGCTGCAGCTGACAGCATCCGGCCGCGTAACCTGATGCGATGCTGTCGCAAAAATGGCGGTCATTATAATGGAAAAAGGCAAACAGGATAAGTAGAGCCGCGCCAAAGCGGCGATTTCATCCGCAGCGGGCCTGTTTGCACCGGGGCGTGACCTTAGAGGATAATCGCAAATCTTAACTCAGAGCCAGGAGAGAGGGTGTGACACTTCGTATTGGCCTGCCCCAGTGGCAGCATTCGCACTGGAAACGCTGGGGCATTGAGAGCCTCGCGGATTATGCCCGCTATTTTCACTGTGTCGAAGGCAATACCACGCTGTACGCGCTGCCGACAGCCGATACCGTGCTGCGCTGGCGTGAGATGACCCACGACGACTTTCGCTTCTGCTTTAAGTTTCCCAATACCATCAGCCATCAGGCGGCGCTGCAACACAGCGACGATCTGCTGACCGACTTTCTGCGCCTGATGGAGCCGCTGGCCGATCGTATCGGTCAGTACTGGCTGCAACTGCCCGCCACCTTTTCGCCAGCGCAGCTTAACGATCTCTGGCGCTTTCTGGACAGCCTGCCCGCGCGTTTTCAATACGGAGTCGAAGTGCGTCACGCGGCGTTCTTTGCCAAAGGTGAAGCCGAGCGGGCGCTGAATCGCGGTCTGCTGGCGCGCGGCATTAACCGGGTGGTGCTGGACAGCCGCCCGGTCCACGCCTCAACCTCGCAAAACCCGGCGGCGCTGGCGGCGCGCGCGCAGAAGCCCCGCGTGCCGCCGCATGCTGTACGCACCGGCTCGCAGCCGATGGTGCGGTTTATCGGCAGCGACAGCGTCGAAGAGAGCGTGCCGCTGTTTCAGATCTGGCGGCCAAAGTTAACCGAATGGCTGCAACAGGGCGACGCGATGCTGTTTCTGCACACCCCGGATATGGGCCAGGTATTTCCACTGGTGCAGGCGTTATGGCCGCAGTTGCAACAGATTGATCCGCGGATTGGCAGCGGTCCCGACTGGCCGCAACAGGATTCACTGTTTTAATCAGTGGACAGGACAGCGCCCTCCGCGCTGGTTAGAATAGCCGCCTTACTGATGCTGATGGAGTCACAATGGTTAGCGCGTTATACGTGGTGTGGGGTGCGTTGCTGGTCATGAAGTTTACCCTGGATGTGGTGCGTTACCGCCGCTTCTATCGGGTGGCGTATGGCGATGGGGGTTATCATGATTTAAAAATGGCGATACGCATTCACGGCAACGCCATTGAAACCATCCCGCTGGCGCTGCTGTTGCTGGTGATGATGGAGATGAACGGTGCCGATATCTGGATGGTGCACCTCACCGCCCTGCTATTTTTTATCAGCCGCCTGCTGCACGCCTGGGGTCTGCGCCACAGCGCCATGCCGGGCCGCAAATATGGCATGCTGCTGACGCTGTTTTCGTTGTGCGGCATGGTGATTTTTAACCTGATCTACCTGCCATGGGAACTGGTGGTGACGCTACACTGAGTGTTGCCGGGTTAAGGGGTGCAGCCCGCCCTACTTTCTGCCAGAATAGCGCCCTTTCCGTCGTCTCTTCGGATTTTCGATATGTCTGACCGCGATCAACTCTTCTCAGCGCCCATTGCAAAACTGGGCGACTGGACTTTTGACGAGCGCGTAGCTGAAGTCTTTCCCGACATGATTCAGCGCTCGGTGCCGGGCTATTCCAACATCATCTCGATGATTGGCATGCTGGCAGAACGTTTTGTGACGCCCGACAGCCAGGTTTATGACCTCGGCTGCTCGCTCGGCGCGGCCACCCTGTCGGTGCGCCGCAATATTCAGGTGCCCGGTTGCCAGATCATTGCGGTGGATAACTCCCCGGCCATGGTTGAGCGCTGCCGTCGTCACATTGATGCCTTTCGCGCTGACACGCCGGTAACGGTGCTGGAAGCGGATATCCGCGATATTGCGATTGAAAACGCCTCGCTGGTGGTGCTCAACTTCACGCTGCAATTTCTTGAGCCACCGGCGCGGTTAGCGCTGCTGGAGAAAATCTGGCACGGGCTGAAGCCTGGCGGTGCGCTGGTACTGTCAGAGAAATTCAGCTTTGAAGATGCCGAAGTCGGTGAACTGTTGTTTAACATGCACCATGACTTCAAGCGCGCCAATGGCTACAGCGAGCTGGAGATCAGCCAGAAGCGCAGCATGCTGGAAAATGTGATGCTGACCGATAGCGTAGAAGCGCACAAAGCCCGCCTGAAACAGGCCGGTTTCTCGCACGCCGAACTCTGGTTCCAGTGCTTTAACTTTGGTTCTCTGGTGGCATTGAAATGATCGACTTTGGCCGTTTTTATCAACAAATTGCCGTCGGTCCGCTGGCGAAGTGGCTGGAAGTGTTGCCGGCGCAAATCAGCGAATGGCAACGGGAAAACCTGCATGGACACTTCCGCGACTGGTATAAATCGCTGGAATATCTGCCGTTGCTCGAACCGCAGCGGCTTGACCTGTTACACAGCGTCAGTGCTGACCGCGATGACATCAGCGATCGCCACCGTCAGGGCATTGAGAAACTGCTGCGCAATCTGATGCCGTGGCGCAAAGGGCCTTACTCACTCTACGGCACCGAAATCAATACTGAATGGCGCTCCGACTGGAAATGGGATCGCGTATTGCCGCATATCTCCTCGCTGGCGGGCCGGACGGTGCTGGATGTGGGCTGCGGCAGCGGTTACCACATGTGGCGGATGATTGGCGCCGGTGCCCATCTGGTGGTTGGTATCGATCCGATGCAGCTGTTTCTCTGCCAGTTTGAGGCAGTACGTAAGCTGCTGAATGACGATCGCCGCGCCCATCTGTTGCCGCTGGGCATTGAGCAGTTACCGGCGCTGCAGGCGTTCGATACGGTGTTTTCAATGGGCGTGCTCTATCATCGCCGTTCCCCGCTCGACCATCTGCTGCAGCTGAAAAATCAGCTGGTGAGCGGCGGCGAACTGGTGCTGGAAACGCTGGTGATCGAAGGTGATGTGAATCAGGTGCTGGTGCCCGGTGAACGCTATGCGCAGATGCGCAACGTGTTCTTTATTCCGTCGGCCGAGGCGCTGAAAAGCTGGCTGGAGAAGAGCGGTTTTGTCGATGTGCGCATCGTTGATTTCGCCCGCACCACCACCGAAGAGCAGCGTCGTACCGACTGGATGACCAGCGAATCGCTGGCCGAGTTCCTCGATCCTGACGACGCCAGCAAAACGGTCGAGGGTTATCCTGCCCCGCTGCGCGCGGTGCTGGTTGCCACCAAACCTTAAAATCCTTCCCTGAAGCTTAGCGGCGGGACAAAGCCAGTTTCGCCGCGAAGCCAATGAACACACAGCCGGTCAGGCGATCCATCACTTTCAGCACCCGTGGCTGGCGCAGATGGCGGGCGAAATAGTGGCTGCCACCAATCAGCACCGCATTCCACACCAGTCCCAGCAGCATGTGCGTCAGCGCCATCAGGCTACACCACAGCGCCACCGATGCCCCGGCCGGAATAAACTGCGGCAGAAAACTGACATAAAAGATCCCCACTTTTGGATTCAGCAGGTTGCCCAGCAAACCGCGGCTGAAGCAGGCAAGATAGCCCTGTTGCAGCAGCGGTTGCCCGCTCTGAATCATTGGCTGCTGGCGCGGTTTCAGCAGCAGTTTCAGTCCCAGGTAGAGTAACCACGCCGCGCCCAGCCACTTCAGCAGGTTGTAGGCCATTTCAGACGCCAGCAGCAGCGCGCCTAATCCTAATCCCACCGCGACGCCCCACACCAGACAACCGAGCGTCACGCCCAGCGCCGTTACGCTGGCGCGCTTCGCGCCCTGGGCCACCGCCGAGCGCAACACCAGCGCGGTATCAAAGCCCGGCGTCAGGGTCAGAACAGTAATCGCAAACAGAAAAGAAAACAGCGTGGTGCTCATCAGGATCTCCTGGAAGATGGCGGGCTGGCCGTAGCTTAACAGGGTTCCGGCGACATCTCATTGGTGATTCCCCCGCCCGTTTGCCGACTTTGTGCCAGGCTAACAGCGGTTTATCTTCATATTAAGGAGTTGTGATTATGAGTAAATTTATCTTCTCTTCACCCCGCAAATATGTGCAGGGCGCTGGCGTACTGGATGAGCTGGGGCCTTACATCGCCGAACTGGGTGACAACGCTTTCCTGGTGGCGGATGAAATCGTCTGGAAACTGATTGGCGAGCGCACGCAGCAGGCACTGCAAAAGGCGGGCGTTAATTTTAACTGGCAGCAGTTTAATGGCGAAGCCTCCAGTAATGAGATTACCCGACTGAGCCAGCTGGCGAAAAACCAGGGCTGTAATGTGGTGGTCGGGCTGGGCGGCGGTAAAACGCTGGATACGGTGAAGGCGGTGGCTGATGAGCTGAAGCAGCCGGTGGCGATCGTGCCAACTATTGCCTCAACGGATGCACCCTGCAGCGCGCTGTCGGTGATCTACACCGACAGCGGCGTGTTTGAGAGCTACCGGTTCTACAGTAAAAACCCAGACCTGGTGCTGGTGGATACCGCGGTGTGCGCCAGCGCGCCGGCGCGGCTGTTTGCATCCGGTATCGCCGATGGCCTGGCAACCTGGGTCGAGGCGCAGGCGGTGGCCCGTTCGCACGCCAAATCGATGGTGAACGGTGATCCTACCCTCGCCGGTCTGGCGATTGCCCGCGCCTGTGAAGAGACGCTACTGACCTGGGGCTACAGCGCCTTCGTGGCGGTAAGCGAAAAACGGGTAACGCCAGCGGTCGAGGCAGTGGTTGAGGCAAACACCCTGCTCTCTGGTCTGGGCTTCGAAAATGGCGGCCTGGCGGCGGCTCATGCCATCCACAATGGCTTTACCGCGATTGATGGCGATATCCATCACCTGACGCACGGTGAAAAAGTCGCTTACGGTACGCTGACCCAGATGGTGCTGGAGCGGCGTCCGGACGATGAGATTGCGCGCTACATTCGTTTCTATCGCGCCATCAACATGCCGACCACGCTGAAGGAGTTGCATCTGGAGAATGAGAGCTGGGAAAATCTGGTCAAAATAGGGGCGCTAGCCAACAGCGAGGGGGATACGCTGAAGAACCTGAACCCGAACCTGTCGCCGGAAGATATTGCCCACGCGCTGCTGGCGCTGGATGCGTTCAGTAAGACGGTGGAATAACGCCTCGCGGGCGATGGATAGTGCGATCGCCCGCTACTCTTCTGCCGCAGGCTGGCCCCAGTACTCATATTTATAGGCGGAGCTGAGATGACGTTCGATGGTGCCGCGGGTAAACACTTCGGTTTCGTGCAGGTAGCTCAGGGTACAATTCCCGACCTGATCCCACGACTGACACTCATCGACGGTGCGGATGGTACTCAGCGGCGTGGTCGCGGTGCCGTTCAGGCGCAGTTCCCGCCACTGGTTATCGTAGGTGTAGCTATCGGTGCTGCGGGTTGAGGTGGTGCGGGTCACCAGCCCCTGCGGATTCCAGCGGTAGTGATACTCTCCGTTGGTCAGCTGATCGCTGCCACGCGCCACGCTTTTTTGCAGCCGGAACTGCGGATCGTAACGATAGGTGGTGTCCGTAAAGCCACTGGTGCCCATGCTGGTAAATTTATCCGAGGCGCTGGTGATGTTGCCGTTTTTCCCCTTCTGCCAGTTGATCGTCCCCTGCCGGTTATCGACCACCACCTCTTTTCCCTCTTTCAGCACCTTCACCAGATAGGCATACTCCGCCACCCAGCCACCCTGCACCCGGGCGATGTGCTGCTCCATACTGAGGATCACGTTGCGTTCATTCTTGTCGTAAGTGACATCGGCCACCAGCAGATCGCCGCAGGCATCGAACTGACCCAGCACGCGCTTTTGCGAATTCACATCTTTGCCAAATTCTCCGGCAATCACCTGCTTAACGGCACCCTTTGCGCTGCCGCCCAGCAGGATCCAGTTATTACTGCTGGCAATAGCACCACTGTGCGGGCCGCACTGACTGGCCGCAACCAGCGGAGTGCTCAGACCAGCCAGTAACAGGCTTACAGCAACAATCGGTTCGCATTTCATAAGGTAAGTTCCAGACAACGTTGGGTTAAGTGTAAACGCTGCGGCGGCGAATGGCGGCCTAAGGCAAAAATTTCAGTTGGCCGCCCGCGCCGGTTATTTCGCTGTGAAGCAGTTTCTGCTGTGGGTGCAGAACGCTGAAGACACCGGGCTTTTTGAGGCTTAAGCCAGACGGCACAAGGGCTGCAGGCCGGTTGACCGTGCGGCAGAATAGATTTCACACGATATACTTTTTCACTCTGCTATTCGTCAATAGGGGTACGGTGAGTCATGAAGCAGGATGAAATCGTGTTGTCCGATATTGCACGTCTGGTTTTTGGTCAGAATCCTCCCACGTTTCTGCTGGAGGTGATTGGGCGCGCAGTGATCTGCTTTGTCCTGATTATTATCGCATTGCGTCTGCTGGGTCGTCGCGTCGCCTCGCAATATACGCTGTTCGAACTGTCAGCGGTGGTCACTCTGGCGGGGACCATGGGCGTCCCGTTGCTGGATGACAAGCGCGGGCTGTTGCCGCCATTGGTGATCATTGCCAGCCTGCTGGCGTTGCAGCATCTTGCCGGCCATCTCAGCATGCGCTCCCGCCGGTTCGATCGTCTGCTGGCGGGTAGCGAACGGGTGGTGCTGGATGAAGGTCGACTGAAGCTGGAGACGCTGCGCGCCACCGTGCTGTCGCGCGAAAAACTGTTCTCACTGCTGCGCGGTCGTGGCGTTCAGCATCTGGGGCAACTCAGCCGGGTATACATTGAGCCTTCCGGTGCATTAACCCTGGCGTGGAGCGATACCCCGCGTCCCGGTCTGGCGATTGCGCCCCGCGGCGATGACGCCCTGATTGCGGCGATGGAAACCGATGAGCATCAGGTCTGCTTTTCCTGCGGTAACCTGGCGGACCGCAATACGCCCGCCGATAGCGCCTGCCACTGTTGCCACGCGCACCACTGGCTCCCCGCCTCAACCTCGCTGGAGGACTAACAATGCGTGACCTTATGCACCGCTGGCTAATCGGTGAAGCGCCCTGGACCTTTGCCGGTGAGGTGCTGCTGCGTTTTTTGTTCATCTATCTGGTTTTACTGCTGGTGCTGCGGCTGATGGGCCGTCGCTTTGCCGGTCAGTTAAGCATTATCGATCTGGCGATAATGATCATGTTGGGTGCCGCGATTGGTGCGCCCTTGCAGACGCCTGAAAAGGGCATTCTGACCACCATCGTGTTGCTGATTACGCTGCTTGGCTGTTTTCGCCTGCTCTCCTGGAGCACCTTTTTCTCGCATCGGCTCGAAGTGCTGACCCAGGGCGATGCCACGTTGCTGGTGATGGATGGACGACTGGCGCTGGAGCATCTGCACCACGCTGAATTTTCGCGCGATCGGGCATTCTCGGAACTGCGTTCAATGGGCGTTCAGCATTTGGGTGAGGTCCGGCGCGCCTGGCTGGAACCGTCTGGCCGGGTCAGCCTGTTGCTCTATCAACAGCCGCGTAGCGGACTGTGGCTGCTGCCTGAACAGAATGAGACCTTCAACCAGCATATAGCGGTGGATGGCTGTTTCGCCTGTGGTCACTGCGGTTACGTGGTGCAGAGTGAGCAGCAGCCTGACCAGCAGTGTGACTACTGCGGCCAGCGGGCGTGGCGTCAGGCCGTGAAGCGGCTCGGGGTGGAGAAAATCTACCACCCGCATCAGAAGGAGCATCCGCGCGAAGCCGGTGAATAGAAGCCGGTGAATAAAGGAAAAAAGAGGAACTGCAGGCAAAAAGAACCCCAGCAAGCATACTGGGGTTTGGTACTTGCAAACATCACGTCAATGATCGGCGTGCTGCGCGGCAAAATCGGAAGTGATTCAGGCCACCCGGACGGTGCTCATCTGCATCACGCTTTTCATCGCCTCCACCACATCGCCATCAACGCAATAGCGGCTGAACTCATCGGTTTCGGCTTCAGAACACATGGAAACACCCGCTTTGCGGTAGCGCATCGGCGAAGCGATCAATCGGCTTGCCGAGCTATGGACTTCACGTATTCCCATGTCGAGGAACTTTTGCAGGTTACTCAGACGAACACCGGCACCTGCCATAATGATAGGACCCGTGCTCACTTCATTAAGTTCCTTCAGCAGTGCAATTCCATTCTCCGCGCTCTGCTGCTGCCCTGAAGTCAGAATGCGGCTACGCCAAGATCGGTCAACTCCTCCAGCGTGCGTTTCGGACTATGGCAGAGGTCGAAGGCTCGGTGGAAGGTCACCGCCAGGCCATCGCACAGCGCCATGATTTGCCGCATCTGCCCACGATGGACGTGCGCATCTTCGTCGAGCATGCCGAGCACCAGGCCCGGAAAGCCGAGTTCGCGAATCAGGGCTACGTCAGATTTCATCGCCTCGAATTCACGTGCGGTATAGCAAAAGTCGCCGCCGCGCGGCCGGACGATGGGATGAACCGGAATTGAAACTTCACGCCGGGCAGCATTCAGCATGCCGGCGGACGGGGTTAAGCCCCCTTCACGTGGCGCGGCACAGAGTTCAACCCGATCGGCGCCGGCCTGCTGCGCGGTCACTGCGCAATCCACGCCATAGCAGCAAATTTCCAGTGTGGTCATTCTCTTCTCCTTTACATGACTCTGGTTCAAGGCAGATTCATCAGTTAGTCTGGCTGCTGGAATGAGTTTACCGGGAAAGTTAACTATGGCATTCAATTTCGACCAACGGATAGACCGTCGTCACAGCGATAGCCTTAAATGGAACAAATATGCGGACCAGGACATTCTGCCGTTGTGGGTGGCAGATACCGATTTTCGATCGCCTGATTGTGTCATCGAAGCGATAAAAGCCCGTGCCGAACATGGCATTTTTGGTTATGGCGATAAGCCCACTGGTTTTATCGACAGCGCCGTGGAGTGGCTGGCCTCGCGCTATAACTGGCACGTTAATCCCGAGTGGATTGTGGTACTGCCGGGCGTGGTGTGCGGGTTAAATCTGGCAGTACGGGCATTCACCGCGCCGGATCAACTGACCATCGCCCCCACGCCAATCTATCCGCCCTTCCGTAGCGCGGCAAAACTGGCGGAGCGCGGGCAACTGAATCTGCCGCTGAGCCTGCAACAGGGACGCTGGCTGCTGGATCTGGCGGCGGCCGACGGTCAGATGACCGGTAAAGAGCGGCTGCTGATGCTGTGTAACCCACAGAATCCGGGCGGAACGGTCTACCGCCATGACGAACTGCAGGCGCAGCTGGAATTTGCCCGGCAGCATGACCTGATTGTCTGTTCCGATGAAATCCACAGTGATTTGCTGCTGGAGCCCGGCGTACAGCATATTCCGTTTGCCAGCCTGAGCGAAGAGGCCGCCCAGCGCTCTGTTACGCTGATGTCGCCATCCAAGAGCTTTAACATCGCCGGTCTGGGTGCCTCGATGGCGATCATCCCCAACGCTGAACTGCGCGCCCGCTTTAATAAGATGAGACGGGGCATTGTGCCCGATGTCGATATTCTGGCCTTAGCGGCGGCAGAAGCCGCCTGGCGCGACGGCAGCGCCTGGCTCAGCGCGCAGAATGCCTACCTGCGCAGCAACCGTGACTGGCTGGTGTCGCAGGTCAACAAGCTGCCCGGCTTATCCCTGATCGCACCGGAGGCGAGCTACCTCGCCTGGATCGATGCGCGCGGTCTCGGGGTAGCCAGTCCGGCGCTCTACTTTGAAAAACATGGGCTGGGACTGTCAGCAGGACGCGAATTTGGCAATGACCAGTTTGTCCGTCTTAACTTTGGCTGTACCCGCGCCCTGCTGGATGAAGCGGTCGCCCGACTGCAGCGCGCCGTTGCCGCCCGGCCTTAATCCTGCTCGCTGGCGACAATCTCTTCCAGTCGCCATGGATGAAATTTAATCGTTGTCTGCCCATCCGTCACCGCCAGGGTCGGATTGGGCAGACGCTCATTTTCGCCCTGTGGCGAGCTGGTCTTGAACGAAATCCCCGGCTGCGTCAGCGCCTCATCCGATAATAACGCCATGGCACGCACGCCCAGCGTCTGATGATCGCCGCGCAACACCACCTCGACATGCTCCCATCCCTCATGACGGTAACGCTTCTCGCCCGGCCACGGCAGTTCGACCACATCCAGCGCCCAGCCCGCCACCTGCAACGGTTGATGCAGTTTAAACAGGCAAATTGGCCGGCCATTAATCATCGCCTGAGAAAACTGGGTACCAATCTGCTGCAGCCCTTGCTGCCAGCGCACTGCGGTCGCGTCCTGATGACAACGCACTGCAATGTGATCGGCTTCAAGATCGTTAAGGCATAAACCCAGTCGCTGGGCAAAATTTTGCAACGATTCTTCAAAACGTTGCAAATCTGTCTTTAAATCGTCCAATTCAGCGGGAAAAGGTCTGGTCACAACGGTAAATCCTCTCGATTTGTTTAATCTTTTTTAACATTAGAACCTGTTGCCTGCTCTGCCCTGAGCGCCACAAAATGATCAGATTCATCTTATTTAGCCCATTATTTCCGGCAAAAGCGTATAAGAACAGCTTTCAATTCGGATTAATCCCCTCTTTAGGTCCATGAGTTAATTGATGAAAGTGACCTAAACATATGATTTTAATCACCTTCTTTAATACAATAAGATAACTCTTATTTGACAGTGAAACAATTGCAGCCACCCCCTGTTTCTTATAAATTTGACCTAACACAACCAAAAGGAATGGCTCTATGTCTATGCTCATCGTTGTCGCTGTCCTGATCGCACTGATGGGATTTGCAATTTCCCGCCATTGGAAGGTGCGTGAAGATAAAAGCGTCAAGAACCCTCGCCGTCACCTGCGACGTCGTTAACGCCACAGGGAAACATCTTCGGCTCTGTTTCCCCGCTTCATCCAACTGCTGACGCCCACTGACATTTCACGTATACTTTTCCCCTCATTTTTTTCCATTTTGTCTGCGCCCTCCACTGCTGTCGCGCCATTGCGCAGTGCTGCCAGGCAAGATGATGACGGCTCGGATCCAGTGATTCGGGCGTTGTTCAGCACATGAAGGTAACCCGGTGAATATTCAGTCTCTTCTTTCCGCAAAAGTCAGTCAGGCAATGGTTTTAGCCGGCGCTCCCGCCGATTGCGAACCGCAGGTTCGTCAGTCCGCCAGGGTCCAGTTTGGTGATTATCAGGCCAACGGTATTATGGCCGTGGCGAAAAAGCTGGGGCAAGCACCGCGACAATTAGCGGAAGCAGTGATCCAGCATCTCGACCTGACCGGCATCGCCAGTAAAGTTGAAATTGCCGGACCGGGCTTCATTAACATTTTCCTCGATCACCAGTGGCTGGCGACCCATGCGCGTGAAGCGCTGAGCCTGCCGCGCCTCGGTGTACAGCAGGTTGAACCGCAGACCATCGTGGTCGATTACTCTGCACCCAACGTGGCCAAAGAGATGCACGTCGGCCACGTGCGCTCCACCATTATTGGCGATGCCGCGGTCCGGACGCTGGAGTTTCTCGGCCATCGGGTGATTCGCGCCAACCACGTCGGCGACTGGGGCACACAGTTTGGTATGCTGATCGCCTTCCTTGAGAAGCAGCAGAACGAGCATCACGCTGAAATGGCGCTGGCCGATCTGGAAGCGTTCTACCGCGAAGCCAAGCGTACCTACGATGAAGACCCGGCGTTTGCCGAGCGCGCACGCAGCTACGTGGTCAAACTGCAGGGCGGCGACGAATATTGCCGTCAGATGTGGAAAAAGCTGGTCGACATCACCATGAGTCAGAACCAGAAAATTTATGACCGCATGAATGTCACCCTGACGCGTAAAGATGTGATGGGTGAAAGCCTCTACAACGATATGCTGCCAGGCATTGTCGCTGACCTGAAGCAAAAAGGGTTAGCGGTAGAAAGTGAAGGCGCTACCGTGGTGTTCCTGGATGAGTTCCAGAACAAAGAAGGCGAACCGATGGGCGTGATCATCCAGAAAAAGGATGGCGGCTATCTCTATACCACCACCGACATCGCCTGTGCCAAATACCGCTATGAAACCCTGAAAGCCGATCGGGTGCTCTACTACATCGATTCACGTCAGCATCAGCATCTGATGCAGGCCTGGACCATCGTGCGCAAAGCCGGTTATGTTCCGGAGTCAGTACCGCTGGAGCACCACGCCTTCGGCATGATGCTGGGCAAAGATGGTCGTCCTTTCAAAACCCGCAGCGGCGGCACCATCAAGCTGGCCGATCTGCTTGATGAAGCCTATCAGCGCGCCTATAACCTGGTTCGTGAAAAGAACCCGGAGATGAGTGAAGAGGAAGTGAAAACGCTGGCGGAAGTCGTCGGCATCAGTGCCGTGAAGTACGCTGACCTGTCAAAAAGCCGCACCACCGATTACATCTTTGACTGGGATAACATGCTGGCATTTGAAGGCAATACCGCGCCTTACATGCAGTACGCTTACACCCGTGTGCTGTCGGTATTCCGTAAAGCGGGCATTGATGCCGCAGCGCTGGACGCAGAGATTGTGATCAGCGAAGAGCGTGAAGCGCAACTGGCAACCCGCCTGTTGCAGTTCGAAGAGGTGATCACCCAGGTTGCGCGTGACGGCACGCCACACGTGATGTGCGCCTATCTGTACGATCTGGCGGGTCTGTTCTCCGGTTTCTACGAGCACTGCCCGATCCTGACCGCCGAATCGGACGCTACCCGCCTGAGCCGACTGCAGCTGGCGGCGCTGACCGCGAAGACGCTGAAACAGGGTCTGGATACGCTGGGTATCGATACCGTCGAACGCATGTAAACCGCCTGCGGCGCTGCGGCAGACGATAACCGTTGCCTCAGCGCCGTGCGCCAGCCTGACAGCGTCCTTTCCCGGCGATTCAGGACGCTGCCGCCGATCGGCAGGATGACGCAATGAGTATGCCCGCGCACCTTATCAACACCCATCTCCCCAGCATTAAGCAACTGCAATGTTTCCTCGCGGTGGCCCATGAACTTAACTTTCGCCGGGCGGCAGAACGCCTGCGGATGACCCAGCCGCCATTAACCCGGCAGATCCAGTGTCTCGAAGCGGTGCTGGAACAACAGTTATTTCACCGAACCACCCACGATGTCAGCCTGACCGATGCCGGACGTAACCTTATGGTGAAGGCTGACGCTATCCTCAGACAACTCAGCGAACTGAAAACCGAGGCCGCCATGACGCCGGGCCGTTTACGCATTGGCCTGACGCGGACGCTTAATTTCGACTTTATCGAGGCAGTCAGGGCTCAGCTCAGCCAACTGAAGATTGAGGATGAGATCGAAACGCCCGATCTGAGCTCGGCGCAACTGCTGCAGTGCCTGGCAAAAAACCGGCTGGATCTGATTATCACCGGCGAGAAAGGGCCGGATGCAGACCAGTCGGCAAACTATGGGTGGATCTGTCGCGAACCGCTGCGGGTGGCGCTGCCAGCGCTGCACCCGGCCAGCCTGCAATCACAGGTTGCGCTGGACGATCTGGCTGACCTGCCGCTATTCTGGTTCCCGCGTAGTGCCAATCCGCTGTTTTACGATAAGTGTGAACGCTACTTTTCGCAGTTGCGGGTCACGTTGAAACGGGTCAAAGAGCCTGACGATTCGCTGGTGATGCTGTCACACATCGCCCGGGGCAAAGGCTTCGCGTTGCTGCCCCAGTCAAAATGCACCTTCAATCAGCAAGGCCTCTGTTATCGGGAACTGACCGATTCTGCCGCCCAGCAGTTAAATATCGATCTGTATGCAGTAATCCGCGCGGATGAAACGCGCCAGGCCGTGCGGGACGCCCAGGCCTTATTGTGTCGCCCGCTGCAACCGGAATAAGTCATCGCTGGCTGCCATAAAGCATCACTGCGGCCGATAAACCTGGCCAGAATGATGCCGCTTTCGCTTACTTTTCAAACTATTACGCCACGTAAATCTGCCCTGCTACGCAATCAATCCCACCTGTCCCTAACGCTGTTGCCAGCTGGATGATACCTTTACTGAATAACCAAAATGCGAATTCATTAACGGAAAGCGCGGTGGAATAATCGGGTCAAC
This sequence comes from Pantoea brenneri, assembly GCA_002095305.1. Classification (GTDB taxonomy): domain Bacteria; phylum Pseudomonadota; class Gammaproteobacteria; order Enterobacterales; family Enterobacteriaceae; genus Pantoea; species Pantoea brenneri. The sequence goes on along the minus strand of MIEI01000020.1, from coordinate 41,346 downwards.
TTATCAGGAGGCATGATGAAAACCCGAACTCTCACGCAGGATTTGAACGTCAGTGCAATTGGCTATGGTGCAATGGGACTGAGTGAATTTTATGGCAAGACCGACGACAGCAGCGCGCTGCAACTGCTTAATTCTCTCATCGATCTGGATATCAATTTTATCGACACCGCAGACCTGTATGGCCGCGGCCACAATGAGCAGCTAATCGGCGAGTTTCTTGCCCGGCTGGATACGCGCAGCCGGCAGCAGATAAAGGTCGCCACCAAATGCGGTATTGAGCGTGCTGCCGATCAGGCCTATGCCCGCGTCATCAATAATCAGCCCGATTACCTCATTCAGTGCTGCAACGCTTCGCTGAAAAGGCTGGGCGTCGAGCAGATCGATCTGTTTTACCTTCATCGCGTCAGCGAGTCCACGCCCATTGAGCACAGCATGGACTGTCTCAGCCAGCTGGTTAAGCAAGGGAAGATTCGACATGTCGGTCTGTGTGAAGTGTCAGCAGCCACCCTACAGCGAGCACATGCGGTTCATCCGGTCGCCGTGTTGCAGACAGAATATTCTTTATGGACCCGGGATATTGAAGCGGAGATCCTGCCGATGGTGAAAAAACTCGACATCGGACTGGTGCCCTACTCTCCGCTCGGCCGCGGTTTTCTGACCGGCAAATACCTTAACAACAGCGACTTTGCCGCAGACGACTTCCGTAAAAATAATGACCGCTTCCAGCAGGCCAGCCTCGATCATAACGCGCAGTTGCTGGAGGTTGTGCGGCCGCTAAGCCAGAAGTATCAATGTACGGTGGGTCAGATTGCGCTGGCGTGGCTGCTGGCGCAGTATCAAAGAATTGTGCCGATTCCTGGCACCAAACGGCTGGCTTATCTGACGGAAAATGCGCAGGCCAGTGAAGTGGTACTGGAGGCGGCTGATGTCGCGTTACTGAACCAGATTCATCAGCAGGTGGAGATTAAAGGCGGCAGGTATTCGGCCGAAGGGATGAAAGGCGTCAATGCCTGATACGCCTCATCCCGCCGCTACTGGTAATTCACCATCACTTCGCTGCTGACGACCCGCAAGCCCGGCGGCAGCGCGCCGCTGCCGGCAAAACCAAACACCATATGCAGCGTTTCATCGGCGCTGAGATGTGCCAGGCCACGGGTGGTGCCGCTGGCGCCTTCCAGCGTAGTGCAGCGTTGCGCGCCGCACAGCCGCACTTCCAGCCCGGACGGGGCCGGTTTGCTCAGTTGATAACGCCAGTTAACCACGCTGATCTCGCCGCTAAGGTTAGCCGGTGCCGTCAGCGGCTGGCTGCGCTGCCAGCTGCCGCGGTTGGCCAGCAGCGGACCACTGGCGCTGGCCTGCCACGCACCACCGGCCGCCTGAGCCAGCAGCGGCAGCATTAATCCCAACGCCATCATCCAGCGCATTATTTGCCTCCGATGGTGGCGGTCATGCGAATCTGACGGTTGTCGCTCAGTTCGAGGTTAGACAGCACCACCAGCTGCGGCAGATTGCGACGCAGGAAGCGGGCCAGCAAGGCGCGTAGCGGATGATTGACCAGCAGCACCGGCGGTGCGCCGAGCATTTCCTGACGCTGCAACGCCGCCTGCGCCTGGCTTAACAGCCGATCGGCCAGACCTGGCTCCAGTCCACCACCGCCCTGCAACGCCTGCAGCAGCAAGCGTTCCAGCGTGGCATCCAGTCCGATCACCTGCACTTCATCATTGCCGGGGAACCACTGCTGAGTAATGGCGCGACCCAGCGCCACGCGCACCACGCTGGTCAGCTCCTGCGGATCGCTTTGTACCGGCGCATGCTCGGCCAGAGTTTCGATGATGGTGCGCATATCGCGAATCGACACCCGCTCCACCAGCAGGTTTTGCAGCACCTTGTGCAGCGTGGTCAGGCTGATCACGCCCGGCACCAGATCTTCGGTCAGCTTCGGCATCTCCTGGGTCACGCGATCCAGCAATTGCTGCGCTTCCTGACGGCCAAACAGCTCGCTGGCGTATTGTCCAATCAGGTGATTCAGGTGCGTTGCCACCACGGTACTGGCTTCAACCACGGTAAAGCCCTGGATTTGCGCCTGCTCTTTGAGCGCGCTGTCAATCCAGACGGCCGCCAGCCCGAACGCCGGATCGACGGTTGCTTCACCCGGCAGACTGCCCGCTGCGGTGCCCGGGTTAATCGCCATCCAGCGGCCCGGGTAGGCATCGCCGCTGCCGATTTCGACTCCTTTCATCAGAATACGGTAGCGCGCCGGCGGCAGTTCCATGTTGTCACGGATATGCACCACCGGCGGCAGGAAGCCGACATCCTGCGCCACCTTTTTACGGATACTGCGGATACGGCCCAGCAGCTCACCATTTTGCAGATGATCGACCATCGGAATCAGGCGGTAACCTACTTCCATCCCCAGCGTATCTTCCAGTTGCACATCGGTCCAGGAGGCTTCTGCGCTAGCCGGTGTTTCCGGGGTTTTAGTCAGGCTGCCCGGCGTCGCTTCCATCTTCTTGTTCGGCTGCATTTCCCGACCGCGCAGCCACCAGGCCAGGCCGAGTAAGGCGGCGGTAAACAGCAGGAAGACGAAGTTTGGCATGCCGGGTACCAGCCCGAGCAGGCCGATGACGCCGGCACTCAGCATCAGCACGCGCGGATCTTTGAACAGCTGGGTTACCATCTGCTCGCCCACGTCCTGATCGGTCGCCACACGCGTAACGATTACGCCCGCGGCGGTGGAGATCACCAGCGCCGGGATCTGCGCCACCAGACCATCACCGATGGTCAGCAGGGTATAGGTTTCCGCCGCGTGCCCCACGTCCATACCGTGCTGCACCACGCCGACCAGCAGGCCGCCGATGACGTTGATCACCATGATCATGATACCGGCGATGGCATCGCCGCGGACGAACTTACTGGCACCGTCCATTGAGCCGTAGAAGTCCGCTTCCTGGGTCACTTCTGAACGGCGACGTTTGGCTTCATCTTCGCCGATTAAACCGGCGTTAAGGTCGGCGTCGATCGCCATCTGCTTGCCGGGCATCCCGTCAAGCACAAAGCGCGCGCCCACTTCGGCGATACGGCCAGCACCCTTGGTGATAACCATAAAGTTGATGATGACCAGGATGATGAACACCACGATACCGATAGCGAAGTTGCCGCCGACCAGGAAGTGGCCAAAGGCCTCAACCACCTGACCTGCTGCTGCCGCGCCGGTATGCCCTTCCATCAGAATAATACGGGTCGAGGCGACGTTCAGCGCCAGACGCAGCAAGGTGGAGAACAGCAGAATGGTCGGGAATGCCGCAAACTCCAGGGTACGCTGGGTGAACATCGCCACCAGCAGCACCATGATCGACAGCGCAATGTTAAAGGTGAACAGCAGATCGAGGATGAACGGCGGTAACGGCAGCACCATCATCGACAGGATCATCAGGATCAGTACCGGACCCGCCAGCACCTGCCACTGCATATCTTTAAAGTTGCCCGGTAAACGTAGTTTTGCGGCCAGGTTATTAGCCATCGTTTTTGCTCTCTCCTGCAAAGTCCATCTCTGCCGGGACCGGCAGGTTTTTCGGTTTGGCTGGGATCAGGCCGCCTTCGCGCTTCCAGCGGCGCGACTGCCAGACCCAGGCCAGCACTTCCGCCACGGCCGCATAGAGCGCGCCCGGAATGTGCTGTCCAATTTCAGTGTGTCGGTATAGCGCACGCGCCAGCGGCGGTGCTTCCAGAACCGGAATGCGGTGTTCCGCACCCAGTTCACGAATTCTCAGGGCGATTTCGCCCGCGCCCTTGGCAATCACCTTCGGTGCGCTCATCTTCTTCTCGTTGTACTGCAGCGCCACTGAATAGTGCGTCGGGTTAGTGACGATCACGTCGGCTTTCGGCACGTCGGCCATCATCCGGCGGCGGGCCGCGGCGCGCATCTGCTGGCGGATACGCCCTTTGACGTGCGGGTCGCCCTCCTGCTGTTTGTGTTCGTCGCGGATTTCCTGACGCGACATACGCAGCTTTTTGTAATAGCTGTAGAGCTGCCAGAAAACGTCGTAACCGACCATCGGCACCAGCCCCAGCATCACCAGGGTGCAGCAGATGGCAATCATATCCATGCCGTGCACCAGCGCGTTGATCGGAGATTCGCTGATCAACCGCAGCATCTCCGGCCAGTGGACCCAGATGTACCAGCAGGCAACGCAGCCCACCAGCACGGTCTTGAGGATGCCTTTGAACAGCTCCGTCCAGGCCTGGGCGGCAAACATTCGCTTGAAACCGGCCAGCGGGCTGAGCTTGGTAAAATCGACTTTGATCGACTTGCCGCTGATCACAATACCGCCCAGCAGCATCGGCGCAGCAATCGCCACCAGCACCAGTCCGCCCATCAGCGGCAGCAGCGCCATTAACGCCTGGCCGATCAGGCTGCCGATATGGCTGATGATGATTTTATCATCGGTCACCATGCCGTGATCGAAACGCAGACCGGTGGCCACCATGCCCGCCAGACGGTGCGCCATCATGGTGCCGCCCATCCACAGGATCATGATGCCGGCCAGCAGCATCAGTAATGAGGTCAGTTCGCGCGAACGCGGGATCTGCCCATCTTCCCGCGCCTTTTCAAGTCGGTGCGCGGTGGGCGATTCTGTTTTGTCCTCGTCACTTTCTTCAGCCACGACAAACCTCGGTTGGCAAGAATTCTGAGCATAGAATGCCAAAACTGGCTGGGGTTAAAGCGCAGATAAGACGGGAAAAACAGGCGTTCTTTGGCGGATGAGTTTAATAAAGCAGAGCGGGCCCACCGTCTGGTGGCCCGGTGAGAGAAAGGGACGGCAACGCAGCCCGCCAGCCCGCAGGCTGACGGTCGCGATTAAAACCCTAAGCTATCCAGCAGGTCATCAACCTGATCCTGGTTCGCTACCACGCCCGGTGCATCGGTGTGGATCTGCGGACCGTTCAGCAGGCTGGTGCCTTCCTGACGCTTCTCGGCACTGACTTCCGGCATGTTTTCCAGCAGCACCATTAACAGCTGGCGCTCAATTTCCTGGATAACATCCATCATGCGTTTGATCACCTGACCGGTCAGGTCCTGGAAATCCTGCGCCATCATGATTTCAAGCAACTGCTTGTTGGTAAAGGACGTATGATCCGGCACGGCAGCAAGGTATTCGCGAGTATCCGTCACCAACTCACGCGCATCGGCCAGTTCAATTGGGTTTTCAAACCATTGGTCCCAACGCCCTTTCAGCTGGGTTGCCCCGGCTTCCATCTTATCCTGATGCGGTTGTGCCGCTTCAACGCAGTTCAACGCACGGTCGGCGGCCTGCGCCGTCATCTGCACCACATAATCCAGACGATCGCGGGCATCGGGAATGGCTTCAGCCGCATCGGCAATGGCTTTATCCAGCCCCAGCTCACGCAGGCTATCGCGCAGCATACGCGTCAGAGAGCCGATGCGGGTAATGATGTCGTGTGCCGAGGCATCCTCAGTTGGTTTCGGAAGGTCGCTCATCACATCTCCTTACATGCCCAGTTTTTCGAAAATTTTGCCCAGTTTTTCTTCCAGCGTGGCGGCAGTAAATGGCTTCACTACGTATCCACTGGCGCCGGCCTGAGCGGCAGCAATAATGTTTTCTTTTTTCGCTTCCGCGGTCACCATCAATACCGGCAGGCTGCTCATCGCAGCATCGGCACGGATGGTTTGCAGCAGCTGCAGGCCATCCATGTTCGGCATGTTCCAGTCGGAAATGACGAAGTCAAAACCACCTGCTTTCAGCTTTGACAGCGCGTCCACGCCGTCTTCTGCTTCTTCTACGTTATTGAAGCCCAGCTCTTTCAGCAGGTTACGTACAATACGACGCATCGTATTGAAGTCGTCTACTACCAAAAAGCGCATGTTTTTATCAGCATATCTACTCCTGTGTTATCTCGCCCGGCAGGACGGGCCTGTTAAATACGCAATGCCTGTCCGGCGCTAATTTTCGCCAGCATGTGCTGGCTGATGTTGCTTAAATCCACCACTTCGCTCACGCCGCCTGTGGCAATCGCCTCACGCGGCATGCCAAATACCACACAGCTGGCTTCGTTCTGGGCAATCGTCCAGGCGCCGGCCCGATGCATTTCCAGCATCCCGGCCGCGCCGTCGTTGCCCATGCCGGTGAGGATCACACCGACCGCATTTCGTCCGGCGTTGATCGCTACCGATTTGAACAGCACATCCACTGAAGGCTTATGCCGGTTAACCGGTGGCCCTTCATTCAGTTTCACCACATAGTTGGCCCCGCTACGGCCCAGCTCCATGTGCATCGCACCTGGCGCGATGTAAGCGTGTCCCGGCAGAATACGTTCACCGTCTTCCGCTTCTTTCACCGTGATCTGACACAGTTTGTTCAGACGCTCGGCGAAGGAGCGGGTAAAACCTGGCGGCATATGCTGGGTAATCAGCAGCGCCGGACTGGTGGCAGGCAGCGGCTGCAGCACATGGCGAATCGCCTCGGTGCCGCCGGTAGAGGAGCCAATCGCAATCAACTTCTCGCTACTCAGCAGCGGACCCGCCTTCAGCGCGACCGGCACCGGCATCGCCGCCCGGTTGTGCAGTCGGGCGCGCGCCGCCGCACGAATTTTGTCGCCAATCATCTGGCTGTACGCCAGCATCCCTTCACGGATGCCGAGCTGCGGCTTGGTGACGAAGTCCACCGCCCCCAGCTCCAGCGCCCGCAGGGTAATTTCCGAGCCTTTGCCGGTCAGCGAAGAGACCATCACTACCGGCATCGGCCGTAAACGCATCAGTTTTTCGAGGAAGTCGAGGCCATCCATGCGCGGCATTTCCACATCCAGCGTCAGCACCTGCGGATTAAACTGCTTAATCAGATCGCGGGCGACTAACGGATCGGGCGCCGTAGCGACCATCTCCATATCCGGATGGCTATTGATGATTTCCGTCATCAGTTGCCGCATCAGCGCAGAGTCATCTACGCACATCACGGTGATTTTGCTCATCATCTTTCCTTCGTCAGTCCATAGACGGTTTGTCCGCGCAGCCAGAACTCTTTACTGATCTGACTGAAGTTCTCTGAGTGACCGGCAAACAGGATGCCGCCGGGCTTGAGCAGCGGAACAAACCGACGCAGAATTTTCTCCTGCGTCTCTTTATCGAAATAGATCATCACATTGCGGCAGAAAATGGCGTCGAACTGGCCCGGCAGCGCCCAGTCATTGGCCAGCAGATTGAGCTGGGCAAAGCTGACCATGCTGGCCAGTTCAGAACGCACCCGCACCATCCCGGCGTGAGGACCGGTGCCGCGCAGGAAGAAGCGTTGCAGCTGCGCCGGTGACAGCGTGCGCAATTCCTCCTGGCGATAGACGCCGGCCACCGCTTTCTCCAGCACCTGGGTGTCGATATCGCTGGCGTGGACCTGGAACTTACCCGGTCCGGTACCCAGCGTTTCGGCCAGCGTCATGGCAATCGAGTAAGGCTCTTCACCGGTTGACGCGGCGGTACTCCAGACGCTGAAAGTTCCCTGACGCTTACGGGCATGCTCCGCGAGAATTGGAAAGTGATGCGCCTCGCGGAAAAACGCCGTCAGGTTGGTGGTCAGGGCATTGATAAACGCCTGCCACTCTGCGCTGTTAGGATCGTGTTCCAGCAGCGCCAGGTAACGACCGAAATCATCAATATTCAGCGTACGCAGACGACGAACCAGACGGTTGTAAACCATCTCGCGCTTGTGATCGGCCAGCACGATACCGGCACGCTGATAGATCAGCTGGCTGATGCGACGGAAATGCGTATCCGAGAGCGGTAAGCGCTGCACCATTTGCGACAGCAGCGTTGTCGTCTCATTTTGCTCGAATGTCGATTTTTTCATTTCTGCACCTGGCCTGAACTAAAACACATTAATTTTCTGCTGCGATGCCCGACTGCCACAGGGTGGTCGGGCCTTCCAGGCGATTAAAAGGTTTCCCAGTTGTCGTCGCCGCGAGAGGCAGACTGACGGGCAACGGTTAACGGCGCATCCAGCTGGAGGCTTTTTGTCGCCGTTGTCTTGTTAACGGCCTGGGCGACAAATTCTTTACCAATATTGAACACTGAGACCGCTTGTTTTAAGTGGCTGGCCTGATCTTCCAGTGCCGCCGCCGCCGCAGCCGACTCTTCCACCAGTGAGGCGTTCTGTTGCGTAACCCGATCCATCTCGGTTACGGCCAGACCGACCTGATCGATCCCGCGGCTCTGCTCATCCGACGCCGAGGCGATTTCGCCCATGATGTCGGTGACGCGCGTCACCGCACTGACGATGTTGCTCATGGTGTCGCCGGCGCTCTCTACCAGCACCGAGCCTGTATTGACGCGGCTGACCGAATCTTCAATCAGACCTTTGATCTCTTTAGCGGCCTGCGCGCTGCGCTGTGCCAGGCTGCGCACCTCGCCCGCCACCACCGCAAAACCGCGACCCTGTTCACCGGCACGGGCAGCTTCCACCGCGGCGTTGAGCGCCAGGATGTTGGTCTGGAAGGCGATGCCGTCGATCACGCTGGTGATATCAGCAATCTTCTTCGAGCTACCGGCAATCTCTTTCATGGTGGTCACGACGCCATCCACCACTTTGCCACCCTGCTGGGCCGTTTCTGAGGCGTTGAGCGCCAGCTGCGACGCCTGACGGGCGTTTTCGGCGTTCTGCTTCACGGTTGCGGTCAGCTGCTCCATGCTGGCAGCGGTCTGCTCCAGCGAGGCGGCCTGCTGTTCGGTACGCGATGAGAGATCGTTATTGCCGATGGCGATTTCGCTGGCACCGGTATAAATGGCGTCAGACCCGTCGCGCACGGTACGCACGGTGCGCACCAGCTCCTGCTGCATGTACTGTAATGAGGTCAGCAACTCGCCAATTTCGTTACGCACTGAAAGATCAATCGGCTGAGTCAAATCGCCGCGCGCAATATGCTGGATATGCTCAATGCTCTGACGCAGAGGACGGATCAGTACGCTGCGCATTACGTTCCACACCAGGATAATCATCAGCAGAGTGACGGCCAGCGTCGCGATCACGATGGTGATTGAGCGGCTGTAGGCCTGTTCATTGGCCTGAACGCCCTGCTTCGACAGCACCAGGTTGTACTCCAGCCAGGCGTTGTAATCTTTCTGAAATTTGTCCTGATAACTCTGGGTCGGCTGATCGACAAAGCCCTTGAAGTTGCCGCTGTTGAAAAACACCATCAGCTCTGCCAGCGCGTCGTGGTACGCCTGGTAGTTGGCCTGCAGCGCCTTGACGTTATCGGCATTTTTGCCTTTTTCCGACAGGTTGGCATTGAACTGTTGATAGCCCAGTTCGGCCTGTTTCAGCTCCTCACCCGCCAGCGCCACCAGCTCTTTGACCGTGGCACCCGATCCCGACATCTGCGCATCCTGCAGGAAGCGAATACCGGCGCGGTTAAGGGTGTTACGCGCCTGAACCAGCGAAACCCATGAGGTGCCCATCGCCTGCTGCAGCGTGTTCAAACGCTGGTTATAAGCAAAATTTTCTTTATCTGAACTAACGGTTTTGAAAAACATTCCGCCGGAAAACAGCTGCAGCAGCGCAAACAGCGCCAGCACGCACAGCAGACCGGTCACAACACGTACACGACTAAACATACACACCTCATTGGTTGGCGATTCGCTTCTATTTATCGGCGCATCGGAGGGGAACTTTATGCACGGCGGCGGCTTTACCGCAGCCGCCGTGAGGAGAGGAGAGAAATTACGCGCGGGAGACTTTAAATACGGAGACGGCCTGGGTCAGCACGCTGGCCTGCTGCTCCAGTGCAGCAGCAGCCGCGGCGGATTGTTCAACCAGTGAGGCGTTCTGCTGGGTGACGCGATCCATCTCGGTAACCGCCTGGCCGACCTGCTCAATGCCACGGCTCTGCTCATCAGACGCCGAGGCGATCTCGCCCATGATGTCGGTCACGCGGGTTACCGCCCCGACGATATCGTTCATGGTGCTGCCGGCGCTTTCAACCTGCAATGAGCCGCTGTTGACGCGCGCCACCGAATCTTCGATCAACCCTTTGATCTCTTTAGCTGCCTGAGCACTGCGCTGCGCCAGGTTACGCACTTCACCGGCCACCACCGCAAAACCGCGACCCTGCTCACCGGCCCGGGCGGCTTCCACCGCGGCGTTGAGCGCCAAGATGTTGGTCTGGAAGGCGATGCCGTCAATCACGCTGATGATGTCGGCAATCTTCTTCGAACTGCCGGCGATCTCTTTCATGGTGCTGACCACGCCATCAACCACTTTGCCACCCTGCTGAGCGGTTTCTGACGCGGTCAGCGCCAGCTGTGACGCCTGACGTGCATTGTCTGCGTTCTGTTTCACCGTGGCGGTCAGCTGCTCCATGCTGGCGGCGGTCTGCTCCAGTGAGGCGGCCTGCTCTTCGGTACGGGCGGAGAGATCGTTATTGCCGGCGGCGATCTCACTGGCACCGGTAAAGATGGCGTCAGATCCGTCACGCACGTTGCTGACGGTCATCACCAGCGACTGCTGCATTTCCTGAATGCCGGCCGCCAGCTGGCTCATTTCATTGCGTCCTTCCACCACGATCGGCTGCGTCAAATCGCCAGAAGCGATCGCGCGGATCTGCGCCAGCAGCTGTTGCAGCGGCTGAATCAGCACCTGACGCAGGCCAAACCAGCAGGCGACGATCACCACCAGCACCGATACGGCAATTACGCCCAGCAGCCACATCATCTGGGTAAAGGCCTGCTGGTTCTGTTCGATTCCCTGCTCAGCCAGTGCGGTCTGACGGGCGCGCCACTCACCGTAGCTGCCCTGCATCGCTACCTGTTTCTGTTCAATATTCTGTTTGAACATCCCTTCCAGATCGCGCGCCTGCAGACTTTTAATCATCTCTTTCAGGCCGCTGTCGTAGCGGGCGTAATCAGCTTCCAGCCGGTCACGCAGCGACACCTCCATGCCTGCGGTGCCCGGCAGATTGTAATAAACCTGGAAGTGACGATCGGCTTCGGCTAACTGTGCGTTAGCTTTGTTCATCAGATCGTCGAGCTGACCGCCGTTCATCTGTGAAGCCATGCTGGTTTGCAGTCGCAGCATGGCGCGGTTCAGCGTGGTCCGGCTGTTGTTTAACGAAATATAGGCGTCGGTCATCGCCGTGACGTTACGATTGGCGACTTGCGACAGGGCAAACGCCGCTTTGTCGGTGTTCAGCGCTGACCAGAACAGGCTGCCAGACAGCAGCTGGAGCGCGCCAAAGATCACCAGTACCGCGATCAGACTGGTCACCACTTTTATTCTTTTTAACATCTTGTTCCCCTGCAGGTTGATTAAGGTGCAGCGGCTATATCGGCGGCCAGTCGCGATGTGTTAACGCTTTTCACCGCTTTTCAGCGACAATCGGCTTTTGTAATTAATAATATCGCGGCAGGACGGTGGGTTTGGCTTTAGTCAGGCTGGCGAGAGGTCAGGTGCAGGTGCGCACCCCGGCTATGCAGACGGGGCGCGCGATCGATCAGAAGGTTTCCCAGTGGGTATCGCTGACCGGTGCGGTCAACGCTTTACGCGGTGCCAGCGCCGTCGCTGGTGCGGCAATCGGCAGATGTTTAGTCAACGCCTGGCCCACGGCTGCACGCTTAATCTTAAACACCGCAACCGACTGGCTGAGGCGACTGGCCTGATCTTCCAGTGAGGCCGCGGCAGCAGCGGACTCTTCCACCAGCGAGGCGTTCTGCTGAGTCACGCGATCCATTTCGGTAACCGCCTGGCCGACCTGGTCGATACCGCGACTCTGCTCATCCGACGCGAGGCAATCTCACCCATGATGTCGGTTACGCGGGTCACCGCATTGACGATATCGCTCATGGTTTCACCGGCGGTGCCGACCAGCTGAGAACCGGTGTTCACCCGGTTAACCGAATCCTCAATCAGCCCTTTAATCTCTTTGGCTGCCTGCGCGCTGCGCTGGGCCAGATTACGCACTTCACCGGCCACCACCGCAAAACCGCGACCCTGTTCACCGGCGCGAGCGGCTTCCACCGCGGCGTTGAGCGCCAGAATGTTGGTCTGGAAGGCGATGCCGTCAATCACGCTGGTGATATCGGCAATCTTTTTCGAGCTGCCGGCGATGTCGCGCATGGTTTTCACCACGCCATCGACCACATTGCCGCCTTTCTGCGCCGTTTCTGATGCGCTTAACGCCAGCTGCGACGCCTGACGCGCGTTCTCGGCGTTCTGTTTCACCGTGGCGGTCAGCTGTTCCATGCTGGCAGCGGTCTGCTCCAGCGAAGCCGCCTGCTGTTCAGTACGGGCCGAGAGGTCATTGTTACCGGCAGAAATTTCGCTGGCTCCGGTGAAAATGGCATCTGAACCTTCACGCACGTTGCTCACGGTGCGCACCAGCGACTGCTGCATATCGTGCAGGCTGGCCGCCAGCTGGGTCATCTCATTACGGCCTTCAACCGCGATCGGCTGGGTCAGGTCGCCCTGAGCGATGTGCTGAATATGAGTAATGTTGGTGTTCAGCGGAGTAATTAATACCTTACGCAGACCGAACCAGCACAGCACGATCACTGCTGCCACCACCGCCATGATGGTACCCAGTATCCACAGCATCCGGCTGTAGGCAGAACTGTTCTCGTCAACACCGATGGTGGTCAGGCGGTTCTGATCGGTACGCCAGTCGGTATACAGCTTCAGAAACGCACTCTGGCTGGGCGCCACCGGGGCTTTGCCGGCCGCTACCAGATCGTCAGACTGCAACGCGACCTGCAGCGCATTCAGCGCATCGGCGTAGGCGCTGTAGCGCTGATCCAGCTGCTCGTTAAGCTGCAGATTTTGTCCCGGCGTATCGGGCGTCTCTTTGAACACTTTGTAAAAACCGGCCGCCGCCTGCTGAAAGCCTTTGCTGTCGTCAAACAGGCCGGCTACGTCCGCCGGTTTCCCTTCCAGTTTACTGGTGGCGAAACGCAGCTGAATGCGGGTCAGTAACACCCGGCTCTGGTTAAGACTCATATAGGCATCATTGAGCGCCTGGGTGTTCTGCATCGCCAGCTGCGAAACGGCAAAACTTTGCTTGTCGTGGCTGAGGGCGGAATAAAAAACGGAGCCGGAAAAGGCCTGTAACAGCCCAAACATCAGCAATACCAGCAGCAAACTGGTAACTACGCGGATTTTCGTTAACATGATTAACCCTGAAAAATGTAAGTGATAAAGCAGCAAGATGATTATCGGCAGGCGATAGCGGGAAATTAGGCCAGAAAGAATTTTTATTAATTGAAAAATAAAGAAATTATTCAGCAGCAAAACTGTCACAGGCCGGGCATATCCGGCCTGTGACGGTGGGATTATGCGCTACGCAGATTATCCACCAGCGCCATTTCATCGCTGCTCAGCAGCTTCTCAATGTCCACCAGAATCAGCATCCGCTCGCCGAGTGCGCCCAGCCCGGTCAGGTACTCGGTCGACATAGTGACCGCGAACTCCGGTGAAGGACGGATCTGATCCTGAGTCAGCGACAGCACATCAGAGACGCCATCCACCACGATACCGACCACGCGGTTTTCGAGATTCAGTACGATCACCACGGTGTTGTCGTTGTATTCAACATCGGGCTGAGAAAACTTCACCCGCAGGTCGATAATCGGCACGATCACGCCACGCAGGTTGGTGACGCCGCGAATAAATTCAGGCGTATTGGCGATACGCGTTACCTGATCGTAACCGCGAATTTCCTGAACTTTGAGAATATCGATGCCGTACTCTTCGTCGCCCAGCGTGAAGACCAGAAACTCCTGACCCACAGTTTCGCCAGCGATTTTTGTCACGGTTGCCATTCCATTCATGTTATTTACCCTTTCGTTATCAATCAGGCGGCAGCGCCGGCCACACGTTTTTCACGGTTAAGTGATTGCAGTGCTGATACATCGACAATCAGCGCTACGCTACCATCGCCAAGAATGGTGGCGGCTGAGATGCCCGGCACTTTGCGATAGTTACTTTCCAGGTTCTTCACCACCACCTGATGTTGACCAATCAGCTGATCGACCAGCAGCGCGTAACGCTTGCCCGCGCTTTGCAGAATGACGACGATGCCTTGGGTGGCCTCGGTTTTCGCCCCCTGCACATCAAAGACATTCCACAGCTCGACCAGCGGCAGATATTCTCCGCGCACTTCGAGAACGCACTCGCCACCGGCCAGCGGTTTCAGCTCTTCGGCGCGCGGTTGCAGTGATTCCATCACCGCATTCAGCGGCAGGATAAACACTTCATCGGCAACGCGTACCGACATGCCGTCGAGGATCGCCAGCGTCAGTGGCAGCAGGATACGGATGGTCGTACCCTTGCCCTGCTTAGACGAAATTTCGACGTGACCGCCCATCTCCTGGATGTTTCGTTTCACCACGTCCATGCCAACGCCGCGTCCGGAGACATCGGTCACCTGCTCGGCGGTTGAGAAGCCAGGCGCGAAAATCAGCATGCCGACATCTTCGTCGCTCATGTTTTCGCTGACCGGCAGGCCGGATGACAGCGCTTTCGCCAGGATACGCTCACGGTTCAGGCCGGCACCGTCATCGGATACTTCGATGCAGATGTTGCCGCCCTGATGTTCCGCTGACAGCGTCAGGTTACCGGTCGCCACTTTACCGGCTGCCAGACGTTTATCCGGCGATTCGATACCGTGGTCGAGGCTGTTACGCACCAGGTGAGTTAACGGATCGATGATGCGTTCAATCAGGCTCTTATCGAGTTCGGTTGAGCTGCCCAGCAGGGTCAGTTCCACCTCTTTGCCGAGCTTGCTCGCCAGGTCACGCACCAGACGCGGGAAGCGGCTGAAGACATATTCCATTGGCATCATACGAATCGACATCACCGATTCCTGCAGATCGCGGGCGTTACGCTCCAGCTGACCCATGCTGTTAAGCAGGTCGCCGTGGGCTACCGGATCGAGTTCGCCGGAACGCTGGGCCAGCATCGACTGGGTGATCACCAGTTCGCCAACCAGGTTGATCAGCTGATCGACCTTTTCCACCGCGACGCGGATGCTGGTTGATTCGTTTGACTTGGCCGGGGCCGCCACGCGCTTGCTTTCGCGTTTCACGGCAGCAACCGGCAGTTCGGTAACGCTGGCCGTCTGCACTTCAGCAGCCACCGCTGCCGCTGGCACTTCTGGCGCCACAACCGCCGCGACCGGTGCGTTCTCTTCAGGCTGCGGGAAGCGAATCTGGGCTTCATCAATCACGAAGCAGAGCACCGCAACGATGTCATCTTTACCGACGCCATCAATGCAGACGTCCAGCATGTTGCTGCCCTTCTGCACGTTGGTCAGGGTGCCGAGATTGCCCATCTCTTCCAGCATCAGATCGACTTCTTTCTCTTTCAGGTCGATCAGCTGTACCCGCAGCGCACTGCTGCTGGTCGCGGGCGCGCTGGCAGATGGCGCAGCACTGGCTGGCGCTTCAACCGGCAGGCCTTTAGCCTCTAACGCCAGCTGACGCAGCGCTTCACAGATATATTTAAAGCTCTCCGCGTTCGGCTCTTGCGCGGTTTTATAAGCATCGAGCTGTTCCTGCATAATATCTTTGGTTTCCAAAAACAGGTTGATGATGTCGGTGCTGAGCTGCATCTCGCCGCGACGAGCACCATCCAGAATGTTTTCCAGGATGTGAGTGGTTTCCTGTAATACCGTAAAACCAAAGGTTCCGGCTCCACCTTTAATCGAGTGGGCGGCGCGGAAGATGGCGTTAAGCTGTTCAGAGTCTGGTTCCTGCGGGTCGAGACCCAACAGGTGTTGTTCCATATCCGCTAACAGCTCATCGGCTTCATCAAAAAACGTCTGGTAAAAATCGCTGATGTCCATACTCACGGGGATCACCTCGGCTGTGAGGGGGCTGCTGTATTCACCGCGCTGCCTGGTGATGCAGGTGCGGTAATCTGTTCAATCGCCGCCGGATCGCTGATCTGGACGGCATCACTTTCTGCGTTCTCTTTTTCTATTGCCGCTTCGGTGTCGTGGTTCAACACCAGCAGGCTGATACGGCGGTTAACCGCATCATTCCCGCCGCGATTTTTCAGGCGCATGGTGTCGGCCATGCCTAACACCCGCAAAATTTTGCCGCTGTCTAACCCGCCAATGACCAGTTCACGCCGCGAGGCGTTGGCACGATCGGCCGATAACTCCCAGTTGCTGTACCCTTTTTCACCGCTGGCATACTGGAAGTCATCGGTATGACCCGCCAGGCTGATGCGGTTAGGGATGTCATTCAGAATCGGCGCAATGGCGCGCAGAATGTCGCGCATATAAGGCTCGACTTCGGCTCTGCCGGTCTTAAACATCGGGCGATTCTGGCTGTCGATAATCTGGATACGCAGCCCCTCTTCCACCATGTTGATGATCAGATGCGGGCGCAGCGCTTTCAGACGCGGATCGGCTTCAATCAGCTGATCGAGCTTTTCCCGCAGCCGGTTAAGACGAATCTCGTCCAGCTTGCGTTTCTGCTCATCCATATCGACCACTTTCTTTACTTCACCAATCTTTTGCGTCGGATCGTCACCGCCGCCAGGGATCGGGCTTTCACTGTCGCTGCTGCGCTGTCCACCGGTTATCGCCACTTTAAGCGGCGTTTTGAAGTAGTCAGCGATCTGCACCAGCTGCTGCGGGTTAGCGATAGAGAGCAGCCACATCACCATAAAAAACGCCATCATCGCCGTCATAAAGTCGGCATAGGCGATTTTCCACGAGCCGTGGCTGCCTTCATGTCCTTTATGTTTGCGCTTTTTAATCAGCACAATTGGGCGATTGCCGTGCTTCATGAGGTCTCGTCCGAAGTCTGTTTAGCCGGGTTTTTCGCGTTACGTACGTGCTCTTCCAGTTCGCTGAAGGAAGGACGTTCAGCCGAGTAGAGCGTTTTACGACCAAATTCCACTGCAATCTGCGGTGCATAGCCATTGAGGCTGGAGAGCAACGTCACCTTGATGCACTGCATCATCTTGGTGGTTTCAGCACACTTCTGGCGCAGCACTGACGCCAGCGGTGAGATAAAGCCATACGCCAGCAGAATACCGAGGAAGGTACCGACCATCGCATGGGCGACCAGCGCACCCAGTTCCGCCGCCGGGCGATCGGCCGAGGCCAGTGCGTGCACCACCCCCATTACTGCCGCCACGATACCGAAAGCTGGCAGGCCATCACCCACCGCCGCTATACTTTGCGCCGGTACGTCACACTCGTGTTCGTAGGTCTCAATTTCTTCATCCATCAACGCTTCAATCTCGAAGGCGTTCATGTTGCCGCTGACCATCAGACGTAAATAATCGGTAATAAAATCCACTAACTGCTTATCGGCAAGAATACGCGGATAATTAGCAAAAATTTCGCTCTGGCTGGGATCTTCAATATCGCGTTCCAGCGATAACATCCCCTGCTGACGTGATTTGGCCATCAGGCGATAAAGCAGCGCCATTAAGTCCATGTAAACAGCTTTGTTATATTTTGATCCGCGAAATAACAAAGGTAACGCTTTCAGCGTTTTTTTAATCGACTTTCCGTTGTTACCCACTAAAAATGCGCCGGCACCGGCCCCGCCGATCATTAATAATTCGGCTGGCTGATACAGCGCGCCAAGATGACCGCCCACCAGCGCATATCCGCCCAACACGGAGCCTAAAACAATCAAATAACCTACAATTATTAGCACAAGAAATCCTTACGTCCGTAACGTGTTGGTGGAAGTTAAGCCAGAGAGCCGCAGGTGTTATTCGTAAAACGGAAGCAAAAAAAAAGCAGCGGTATTAACCGCTGCTGGATGGCTTCCACAGTGCGAACAAACTTAAACGGCGCGTTTAACCTGTTCATCCAGCAGTTGTGGAAACATATCGGCAGAATCTGCAGAAAGTTTACGTCTTTTTACGGCACGTGATGGCGGCTGGCACAGGCTGCAGACAAAGCTGCCTACCGGCTGATGGGCATGATTAATAAAGCTGCCATTACAGCTTTTGCAATCGGCCAGTTCCAGCATGCCACTTTCAACGAATCGCACCAGGGTCCATGCACGCGTTAGCGCCAACAGCGGGCCCTCGTCCGATTGCGGACACTGTTCGAGATATAACCGGTAGGCTTTGATCACGGCCTCAACGCCGCTGCACAGTCCGGTTTTCAGTAAAAATTTCCAGGCGTTACAGAACATGGAAGCATGAATGTTCTGCTCCCAGGTCATAAACCAGTCGGTCGAAAAAGGCAGCATGCCTTTAGGTGGCGGGCTGCCACGCAACTCTTTATACAGCTTAATCAGACGGCCACGGCTCAGCTGGGTTTCGCTTTCTAACATCTGTAAGCGCGCGCCAAGGGTAATCAGCTCCATCGCGAGCTGAATATCACGCGCTTCCTGAACAATACTTTTCTCAGTCATCACATCGCCCTCTTTTTAGCAGGCGCGTCATCTTTAGACGCGTTACGCAGTAAACGGCTGGATAATAAAATGCCGGTGTGGATTTGTTGTAAATCATCCACGCGTGATTCCTGCGTCAGGCGATTAATTGTGCTGCTGTCGGTAAAACGAAACTGGCAAACCAATTGATTGGTTTCCGCCATTTTTACCATTTCAGGCAGAGTTAATTCAGATAATGCATCCGCCATTTTCTCGTCAATACCGAGGCGAAACATTGCAGATGCTTTTTCCTGGTTAATTAATCGCTGCGCAAGCAGTAAATATGACAAATTGAGATCGTAAATATGTTTTAGTAATTCAGATGTACCCATTTTTCCATCCTGAGAGATGCGACGTAACTTCACCACAGATTATTTTCTGCGTATCGAGCTGCTGATTGGTAAATCTAAAGATGGCAAAAAAAATTGTTTGTCGTGCAAATGTCACTGCTCTTCGCCTTCATCTTATGTGCGGGTTTCAGGTCCGCCGAAAGTCAAAAATCCAGGCCATTTTATTTTCGAGTTGTAACCATCTTCCGTGACGTCTCCTTACATTTTTTAAGACTAATCCGAAAACAAGGCAAATCTATATCGTCTGATTTCCACATACAACGACAGTAATGTGAAATTTTAGATAAAGTGTGACGCAGATCACACTTTTAACGCAAATTTCTTCAGCAACCCTTTACGATCCTTTGTCTGTTGCTCGTTTTTTAAGCGAAAAAAGGCGATTTTAAGTCGAATTGGTCCTGAGAAAGGTTTAATAGGGGGTAAAACAGGCTCTATTCCACGGTTTGACAGCAGGCTGATCTAATGTTGGTGTTAATCGATTTAACACCCTATTTAGAACCATTTAAAACAGACATAACAGAATATTATGCTGTTCAACGGGGTGATCAATCGCTTTCAAATTAATAACTTAGGGTAAGTATCGCAGGGAGTGAGTAATGAAAGCGTTAAGGTTTTTACGGCAGTATTGGCACTGACTGGCAACTTAACGTTAACAGTTGCAGTCGTGTGTTTAGTATACGACACCAGATGTAACAATGGGTTACATAAGCAAGACGAATGAATCGAGGGGAGTTTTAATCAGGCCTGATAAGTATCGGCAGCCAGCGGAAAAACTTGAGTTAAGAAGTTAAAGAAAGCGGGCTGAGCCTCTTATCAGTCGTTTTTTCGCGCATTTGATTTTTTTTGGCCGATCTGCCCACAGTTGTGGCATCAGGCAAACCCCGCGTGGGGTAACGGTAACGGCAGGGAACGTGTCGGAATGTAACAGGAGGATACAGCGCGCGCTGGTTGTAAAAAAGGCCACGACATCCGCAGATATCGTGGCCCGTCAGCGCCTAATCAGGCCAGTTTTGGAAAGGTCGCGACTTTATTTACCGTGCCGTGGTCGGCACTGCGCGGCGCAATGCGTTCCAGGTCTTTCAGGAAGTTCTCGCGCCAGGCGGTGATGTCGTTTTTACGCAGGACCGCCATCATGTCGTTGTAGCGTGAAATCCTTTCGGTACGCGGCATGGTGATCGCTTTATCGAGCGCCGCCGCAACTTCGTCGCGGTCATACGGGTTAACGATCAGCGCCGAGGTCAGCTCATTGGCCGCACCGGCAAAGCGCGACAGCACCAGTACACCCGGATCGTCCGGGTCCTGCGCCGCCACGTACTCTTTCGCCACCAGGTTCATCCCGTCGCGCAGCGGCGTCACCAGACCGACATCGGTCAGGCGGAAGATTTTCATCAGCAGCCGGCGATCAAAATGCTGGTTAAGGTAGTAGAGCGGCGTCCAGCCCAGCGTGCCGTATTTACCGTTGATGCGCCCTGCTTCGGTTTCCAGCTGGTGACGGATATCCTGATAGGCCTGCACATCGCTACGTGAGGTCGGGGCAATCTGCGAATAGCGGATTTTACCGCGGTGCTGCGGGAAGTTCTCAAGCAGCGCCTCGTAGGCCAGGAAACGTTCCGGCAGCCCTTTAGAATAGTCGAGACGCTCACAGGCAATAATATTGCGCGCGTCACCCAGTTCTTTCTTCATCGCCGCCATCTTCGGTGGCAACGGACCTTCCGCCATCTCTTTAATGCTGTCAGGTTCAATCCCGATAGGGTAAACCTCAGTCATAAAGGTATTGCCGAAGGCGCGGTGTTTTTTATCACCTTTATTCTGCAACTGCGTAAGCTGGCTGACGCTGTCGAGGAAGGCGACCCGATCCGACTCGGTCTGGAAGCCCAGCAGGTCATATTCACACAGCATTTCCAGCAGTTCCTGATGCGGAGGCAAGGCGTTGAAGATTTCAGGCGTCGGGAACGGAATATGCAGGAAGAAACCAATGCGGTTATTAATGCCGGCGCGACGCAGTGCCGCCGCAAATGGCAGGAAGTGATAATCGTGGATCCACAGAATATCATCCGGCTTAATCAACGGTTTTAACCGCTGAGCCACCGCATCATTCACTTCGCAGTAACCTTCCCACGCTTCGCGCTGGAACTTCACCAGATCAAGACGATAATGGAAGGCGGGCCAGATAACCGTATTTGAGAACTGGCAGTAGTAGAGATCGTATTCGTTCTGGCTTAACGGGAAGGAGGCGTACTCAATGCCCTCATGCTGCTGGACCGACACATCATCCTCTTCTTCACCGGAGAACTCGCTGATTTCACCGTTCCAGCCAAACCACAATCCGCCAGTGCTTTTCAACGCGTCCAGAATGCCGACGGCCAGGCCGCCTGCGCTGGTTTTAGCCCCATTTGGAATGGCGATACGGTTAGATACAACCACTAAACGACTCATAACCTAAACTCCTTACCGACGTTGTCTTGCTTTAATCGTAATAATGTTCGTTCCAGCCAGCTATACACTGCATCGACATCATTCAGCCGAAACGGTGCCTGACTGGAACCTTCGCCGACCTTAATCGAAATGCCCTGCATGGCGTTGACCACGGCAAAACCTTTCTCGTCTGTCAGGTCGTCTCCAATAAATACCGGAATGCGTCCGGCAAAAGGCGCTTGTTGCATAAAATCGCGAATGGCGGCGCCCTTATCAATACCTAAGGGTTTAATCTCCACCACACATTTGCCCGGCTGAAGCGCCAGCCCCGGAAATCGTTTCACCGACTGTTCAGCCAGTCGTAATACATCCTGTTCATGCTGCATTGCCTGACGATAGTGAAGCGCAAAGGCCATGCCTTTGATCTCCAGCTGAGTGCCAGGCCATAACGCCATCGCGTTTTGCAGTTCCGTCCTGAGTTGCTGTTCAACCTCGACCGGCAGGCTGATGCGCTGCATCTCCCCGTCGGCATCACGACGCTCTGCACCGTGAACACCGGCGGCAGGACCGCGCCACGGCGCAGCCAGTGCGTCGAGCTGCTCAATCGGCCGGCCGGAAACCAGTGCCAGCGCGCCCTGACTGAGCGCAGAGAGTTGTTGCAGCTGCGTGACAACCTGTTCAGGAATAAACACCGCTTCGGGACGGGACTGTATCGCTGCCAGCGTGCCATCGACATCAAAAAAGAAGGCGTAACGGCCGCCCTCCAGTGTCGGGAACGTGTCAGAGGTATTTACCGCTTGGGTCACGTCACTTCTCCTGAATTTGGAAATTTGAGTTCAAATCGAGGATGTCCTGACGCAGTAGGGTCAGCAAGAGGGAAATTCTGATAACGCGGTGATTGAGGGGTAAAACAGGGCGATTTGATAGGTCACTCTCCTCAAACTTACAAGCTCATTACTGACAATACTGGCTGACTGAGAACATCTACCGATTAAGTGTAGACGGAAACAGGGGTTATGCCAGAAAGATGCATGTTTCATGCCAGCCGCTGCGGTTAACTAAGCACAAGCTGCCCAATCGGCCGGGGTTGCCTTTGCAGTGGCTGCGCTGATTTCGCACCAGCAGCGGCTGGAGCCAGGCGAGGTCATCTCGACTGAACCGGTAAAACCGGAGAAAGCTTAAGCTTCTTAAGGTATTCCTAATATTGAAAGTGCAATCTCAGCACACTTTTGATATTCGGACTTTTTTGATCATGGCATTTTCACTGAACAGGCCGGTCATCAGCCGCCTTACTCTGCTGATCCTTGCTGCGGTTTATATCGCGGTTTTCCTTAATCTGGCCTATTACCGTCAGGTGCTGGCCCTGATGCCGCTGACCAGCCTGCACGCTACGCTGGTCTTCCTGTCGATGCCGCTAGTGGCGTTCAGCGTGATCAACATTGTGATCACCCTCGCCTCGTTTCTCTGGCTCGATCGGGTACTGATGGCGCTGTTTATTCTGATCTCAGCCACCGCTCAGTTTTTTATTCAGACCTATAACATCGTGGTCGATCGCTCGATGATCACCAATATGATGGACACCACCGCCTCTGAATCGTTTGCCCTGATCACGCCGCAGCTGCTGTTTACCCTGCTGACCTCCGGCGTTCTGATGGCGCTGCTGGTATTCTGGCCACGGCTGAAAAAGCAAAACTGGCGCGGTGTGGTGCAGCGTTTGCTCAGCATCCTGATCTCAGCGGCAATCATCCTGTTGGTCGCCCTGCTGTTTTATAAAGATTACGCCTCGCTGTTCCGCAATAACCGCGAACTGGTGAAGGCGCTTAGCCCGTCCAACAGCATCGCCGCCAGCCTGTCATGGTATAAGCATCAGCAGCTGGAGAACCTGCCGCTGGTGCGGATCGGCGAAGATGCGCATCAGCAGCCTGACCGGCTTAACGGCGGTAAACAGAATCTGACTATCCTGATCGTCGGCGAAACGTCGCGGGCGCAGAATTTCTCGCTGGGCGGCTATGCGCGCCAGACCAATCCGCTGCTGGCCAAAGATAATGTGATCTATTTCCCGCATACTGTCTCGTGCGGCACGGCGACGGCAGTGTCAGTCCCCTGCATGTTTTCGAATATGCCGCGCGCCCATTACGACGACGTGCTGGCCGCCCATCAGGAAGGATTGCTGGATATTATTCAGCGCGCCGGCATCAGCGTGTTATGGAATGAAAATGATGGCGGCTGTAAGGGTGCCTGCGACCGCGTGCCGCACCAGGATATGACCAGCCTGAACCTGCCCGGCATGTGCATTAACGGTGAGTGTTACGACGATGTGCTGTTTCACGGCCTGGATGACTACATTAACCAGCTCAAGGGCAACGCGGTGATCGTGCTGCACACCATCGGCAGCCACGGTCCGACCTACAGTCACCGCTATCCGCCGCAGCTGCGCCAGTTCGTCCCGACCTGCGATACCAATCAGATCCAGGATTGTTCACAGCAGCAGCTGGTCAACACCTACGACAACACGCTATTAAATGTTGATCACATCGTCGACAAGGCAATTGGCGTGCTGCGTGCCCATCAGGATCGTTTTACCACCAGCCTGGTCTATCTGTCCGATCATGGCGAATCGCTGGGCGAAAATGGCGCATACCTGCACGGTCTGCCCTACGCTATCGCCCCCGATACCCAGAAACATGTGCCTATGCTGATCTGGCTGTCCGATGATTATCAGCAGCGTTATGCGGTGAATCGTGGTTGTCTGACTAAACTGGCGGCGACAGACGATTTCTCACAGGATAATCTGTTTTCCACCATGCTGGGTTTAACCGGCACCGCGACCCACGAATATCTACCCGCGGATGACATTTTGACGATGTGTCGGAGCCGACCACAATGAAAATTCTGATCGTAGAAGATGATGCGCTGTTATTGCAGGGCCTGATGCTGGCGCTGGAGGGCGAAGGATACGTCTGTGATGGCGTCACCACGGTGCGGGATGCCGAAGCGCATTTTTCCACTGGCCTGTATAGCCTGGTGGTGCTGGACCTGGGGTTGCCGGATGAAGACGGGCTGCATTTTCTGCTGCGCCTGCGGCGGCAGAAGAAAATGACGCCGGTGCTGATCCTTACCGCACGCGATACCATCAGCGAACGTATCGCCGGGCTGGACGCCGGTGCCGACGATTACCTGATCAAGCCTTTCTCGCTGGATGAACTGCTGGCGCGCATTCGCGCCCTGATTCGCCGTCACGTGAACCAGGGCGACAGCCAGCTGATGGTCGGCGCGCTGGCGCTGGACATGACGCATCGCCAGATAACGCTCGGCGGCACGCTGCTGGATCTGACGCCGAAAGAGTATGCCATCCTCTCCCGTCTGATGCTGAAAGCGGGCAATCCGGTTCACCGCGAAATCCTCTATCAGGATATCTATAACTGGGAAACCGAGCCGTCTACTAATACGCTGGAGGTTCATATTCACAACCTGCGTGACAAAATTGGCAAAAGCGCCATCCGCACGGTGCGCGGTTTTGGCTACGCGCTGGTGACGGCTGACGTGATTCGCGAGGCACCATGAAACCCCGGATTGACCATCGCAGTATGCGCTTTCGCCTGATCCTGACCATTGGCCTGATTCTGCTGGTTTTCCAGGTGATCAGCGTCGCCTGGCTGTGGCATGAGAGCAAAGAGCAGATTCAGTTTCTGGTCGAAGCGCAGCTGCAAAAGCGCAACATGGATCGGCACGTCGAACGCGAGGTGCATGAAGCCGTTGCCAGCCTGGCGGTGCCCAGTCTGGTGATGATCAGCCTGACGCTGCTGCTCTGCTATCAGGCGGTAAAATGGATTACCCGGCCGCTGTATCAGCTGCAGCGTGAGCTGGAAAACCGCAGCGAAGAAAATCTCGACCCCATCGCCTGCCACAGTCCGGTGCAGGAGATTGATGCGGTGACCCAGGCGATTAACCAGCTGGTGGCGCGGCTGAATAACAGTCTGGAGCGCGAACGGCTGTTTACCGCCGATGTGGCGCATGAACTGCGTACGCCGCTGGCGGGCCTGCGGCTGCATCTGGAACTGATTGAACGCAACAGCGACGTTAACGTGCAGCCGTTACTGCAGCGGCTCGATCAGATGACCAACAGCGTGTCGCAGCTGCTACAGCTGGCGCGCGCCGGTCAGTCTTTTACCTCTGGTACTTACCAGAACGTGGCGCTGATTGAAGATGTGATTCTGCCGATGGAGGCGGAGCTGAGCACCATGCTGGATGCGCACCAGCAGACCCTGACGCTCGATCTGCCGCAGGATATCTTTGTGCGCGGCGACGCGACGCTGCTAAAAATGTTGCTGCGTAACCTGGTCGAGAACGCCCATCGTTACAGCCCCAAAAAAAGCGCAATCACTCTGCGGCTGGCATCGGGCGAACAGCCGACCCTGACGGTGGAAGATGAGGGACCGGGGATTGACGAAAGTAAAAGTGGTGAACTGAGTAAAGCATTTATCCGGATGGACAGTCGTTATGGCGGGATTGGGCTGGGGTTAAGCATTGTCAGCCGCATTGTGCAGCTGCATCGCTTTCAGTTCTTTTTAGAGAACCGCCGCGACCGTAGTGGCTGTCGGGCGGTCATTAAATTCTGATGGCTGCCGACTCAGGCGCTAAACCATGCCGCCAGAAACAGGATCACCGTGGTTGCGGCGATCAGCAGCGCGGCATATTCACTGAAAGGTCGGGCGGGTGCAGCAATTACCGCAGTGGTAGCAGATTTCATGGCATTCTCCTCATGTTGTACCCGGAGTATCCTCGCGCCACATTAAGGAAACCTTAAGCTCGCCTTGATCGCATCAGATAAACGCCCTCTCCCCGGCTATTTATGAGCAGCGCTCATAAACCCATCTCTTTTTAACCCCCTAATCAGCCCGCCCGCCGTGCTCTATTCTCAGGCATTCCCCGCAACGTTTTCAGAGGAGAGTAACAGTGCAAACCCGCAAATTAGGTCAGTCCGGTCTTGAGGTTTCCAGCCTTGGTCTCGGCTGCATGGGACTGAGCCACGGTTATGGTCCGGCAACCGATAAACAGCAGGCGATTGCGCTCATCCGCGCCGCCGTCGATCAGGGGGTTACTTTTTTCGATACCGCTGAGGTTTATGGACCGTGGCTGAATGAAGAGGTGGTCGGCGAGGCGCTGGCTCCGGTTCGCGATCGGGTGGTCATCGCCACTAAGTTTGGCTTCACCTTTGGCGAGGATAACAGACAGCAGATCCTTAACAGCCGGCCAGAGCAGATTCGCCGGGCAATTGAAGGATCGTTACGCCGATTGAAAACCGAGGTGATCGATCTCTATTATCAGCACCGGGTTGATCCTGAGGTGCCGATTGAAGATGTCGCTGGCACCATCCGGGATCTGATCGCTGAAGGCAAGGTCAAACATTTTGGCTTATCCGAAGCCGGTGTGCAGACCGTGCGACGTGCTCATGCGGTCCAGCCGGTTACCGCGTTACAAAGCGAATATTCGATGTGGTGGCGTGAGCCGGAAGCAGAGATGATCCCGACGCTGGAGTCGTTGGGTATCGGCTTTGTGCCGTTCAGCCCGCTGGGAAAAGGCTACCTGACCGGCGCGATTCAGCCTGACAGTACCTTTGGCAGTGACGATTTCCGCAGCCAGGTTCCGCGCTTTTCTCCCGAGGCGCTAGCCGCCAATCAGGCTCTGATCGATCTGCTCGGCACTATCGCTCAGGATAAAGCCGTCACCCCGGCACAGATCGCGCTCGCCTGGCTGCTGGCGCAAAAACCGTGGATTGTTCCGATTCCCGGCACCACCAAACTGCACCGCCTGAAGGAAAACCTGCAGGCTGCGGAGCTGCACCTTAGCACCGAAGACCTGCAGCGCATTAATCAGGCGCTGGCTGCTGTCGAGGTACAAGGCGACCGCTATCCTGCGGCACTACAGGCTCGGGTTGGCCGCTAAGACCGGACGTTGCCGGGTGCTGAATGGTGCCCGGCCGCACTTTTGCTGATTCTGCGGGCTGACGCCAGCGCTGCGCTGGCGTGGTGCTCTACACTTAATGGCTATGTTCCGTTCAGGGAGTTCCGCCATGAGTCAACGCATGCACAAATACGCTTTTCCGGTCAGCAAAGCGCGTAAATATCTCGAGCCGGGTCCGGTGCTGTTGCTCAGCTCGCAGTTTGAGGATCAGCACGACATCATGACCCTCGGCTGGCACACCGTACTTGAATTCTCCCCTTCACTGGTCGGCTGTATGATTGCCGGCATGAACTACAGTCACGAACTGATCCGCAACAGCGGACAGTGCGTGCTGAATGTGCCTTCGGCGTCGCTGATTGATCAGGTGGTGGCGATTGGTAACAGTCACGGTGACCAGTTGGATAAGTTCGACGCCTTTGGCCTGACGGCTGAGCCGGCGCAGGTGGTCCGCGCACCGATGATCGCCGAATGTTTTGCCAGTTTCGAATGTCAGCTGTATGACGATTCGATGGTTGATAACTACAACCTGTTTATCTTTGAAATTGTTAAAGCGCACGTCGCCGAACAGCCGGAATATCCCTCTACGCTGCACTACACCGGTGAAGGCCGCTTCAGCGTGATGAGCGATAAGCTGCTGGATAAAAGCAAAGATTTTAAACCAGAGATGCTGATTTAGTTGAAAGTGGATCCTCTCGTCCCCATTCTCCTCTTTCGACCTGACAGGAGTAAATCATTATGGCAATCGAATATGCAGTGATCGCGGGTGGCTGTTTCTGGTGCACCGAGGCGGTATTTAAGGATGTGATCGGCGTGGAGTCGGTAGAGAGCGGTTATACCGGCGGTGCCCGTCCCAACCCAACCTACGAACAGGTCTGCAGCGGTGCCACCGGCCACGCAGAAGCGATCCGCATCGGCTTTGATCCGGAGAAAGTCAGCTATGGCGATTTACTGGATATCAGCTTTGTGACCCACGATCCGACCCAGCTTAATCGTCAGGGCAACGATATTGGCACCCAGTATCGCTCAGCGATTTTCCCGGCTAATGCCGAACAGGAAGCAGAAGCCCGTGCGGCGATTGAACGTGCCCAGGCCGATCACGACGTGCCGGTAGTAACCACTATCGAGCCGCTGAAAGAGTGGTATCCGGCCGAAGCCTATCATCAGGATTACTGGGACGGTGCCGGTCAGCGTAACGGTTACTGCCTGGCGGTGATCCCACCGAAGTTGCAGAAGCTGCGTAAAAGCTTCGCTAATAAAGTGAAGAGCTAAGGTTGGATGCGGGGTGGCGTAAACCGCCCCGCATCGGCTTTTACTGGCCAGGCAGCTTCAGCCCCATTGCATTTCCTAAGGTATAGAACAGATCGGTTTGGTCGGTCAGCCCCACCACGTTACCCGCATGCGGGCCATAGGCCGCAATCCGCAACTGCGATCCGGTATGTTCCTGCGAATCCTCTTCTGAATTGCCATAACTGATGGTCATCACCGCACCGTCTTTGGTGTTCAGCGCCTGGGTCAGTCCCGGTGCTTTAGTGCCGTTCTCAACGATCTGACTGCTATGGGCATGATCCGCCGTCACCACCACCAGGGTATTGCCTTCTTCACGGGCAAATGCCAGCGCCTGCTGGACCGCTTCATCCAGGTCCACCGTTTCACCAATCTGACCACAAGGATTGGCCGCGTGATCCTGCTTATCAATTGATGCGCCTTCAACCTGCAGGAAGAAACCATTCGGATTGTTACGCAGCAGGTCGATCGCTTTGGCGGTCATCTGCGCCAGCGTAGGCGTTGACAGCGGGCGGTCCTTATTGACTTCACAGGTCACCACCGGCTTATCAATATTGCCGTGATAGCTGGCTTTCGGCCCCTGCCAGCGCACCGGCATATTGCCTGCAGAGAACAGACCCAGCAGCGGTTTTTGCTGATCGGCCACGGTGACGGCGTTAAGCCCCTGCCAGTCGCTGACCAGCTGATAGCCCAGTGCCTGCGCCTGCTCATTCAGCGTTTTACCCTGATATTCGCCGGCTTTCGCTACCTCGGCGAACGATTTTGCCCCGCCTCCTAAGGTTACGTCGGGACGGGTTTTCAGTAACTGTTCGCTAATCGATCCCTTACCGCCCTGCTCTGCGGCGTTGGTCGGACAGAGTTCGCTGGTCTTCTCCGGTCCGTAACATTTACGTGAGGTCACGTGCGAGAACAGCACCGCGGGCGTCGCATCCTGCAGTTCGGCGGTCGAGACATCGCCGGTGGCTTTGCCCGCTGCTTTCGCCAGCTCCAGCAGCGTCATCTGATCCTGACCATTAACATCGACGCTGATGGCACCGTTATAACTTTTGGTGCCGGTTGCCCAGGCCGTGGCTGACGCGGCCGAGTCGGTGACGTAATTAGGTTTGTGGGTTTTCTTATCTAACGAATAATGGGTGTACTGGCCGGTCAGCGGCAGCGCATCGATACCTTTAAAAAAGCCGCCTGCGCCTTCTGCCAGATTACGCGCCGCGGTGATTTCAGAGTCACCCATGCCATCGCCAATCAGCAGGATGACGTTTTTGGCGGTGCTATTGCGTAGCGAGGCTTTTAACGCCTCAGTCTGGTCACCGGTCAGCCGACGAGCCCCACCATGCTGGCTGAGATCGCCCTGCGCCGCTCGGGAAACGAGGTCGGTATCCGCTATGGCCGAAGTCGCGATCGCTGAAGCGAGCAGAGAGAGGGTAAACAGAGGAAGCTTTTTCATTATTCGATCCTTGTAAGCAAAAAATACCAATGATTTCAGGCGGTAATTTTGCGACGATCGGGTGATATTTTTGTGTCACTGGGATTTCAATTTGATGACAAAACCGGCGGAGTGCGTAACGCTAAATCGATTCGTTCAGAGCTTAAGCGAATAGAACAAAAGAGAAAAATAGTGCTTGACCCTTTTCAGCCGACTCCCTATAGTAGCGCCCCGTTGACCCGGCGCGGTCAATGGAAAAAATGTGGTGAGGTGTCCGAGTGGCTGAAGGAGCACGCCTGGAAAGTGTGTATACGGCAACGTATCGGGGGTTCGAATCCCCCTCTCACCGCCACATTCAAAGAAGAGCCTGAACGAAAGTTCAGGCTTTTTTTTATGCGTAGTTTTGTGCAAAGTTCAGAGAGGGGGTGAGAAGCCCCGCCGGGGTTCGACAACTGGCGCAGCCAGTTGAACAGCGGAGCCTGCGACGCTGCCCGCAGGGCGAGCGCAGCGAGTTCATCCCCCTCTCACCGCCACATTCAAAGAAGAGCCTGAACGAAAGTTCAGGCTCTTTTTTATGCGCAATTCTATGCGCTGTTCAGCGACGGTAAGAAGCCCCGCCCCACCATAAGAAAACCCGGCCGAAGCCGGGTTTGGGCGCTACACTGCTACTCAATCAAACGCTAGCTATACGCGTGCAGGGTGCGCTGACACAGCGCAGAACGCACACAATCCTCTTTGCCGAAACGTACGATGCCAACCATCTCGTCCTCTTCGAAACGCGCCAGCGCGTCTGCGAGACCGGAAGGCACCCCAGCGGGCAAGTCGCACTGGGTAATATCACCATTCACAATGACCGTGACGTTTTCGCCCAGGCGGGTCAGGAACATTTTCATCTGGGCGGCGGTCACGTTTTGCGCCTCATCCAGAATAACCACGGCATTTTCAAAAGTCCGGCCGCGCATATAGGCGAACGGGGCAATCTCGACCTTGGCGATTTCCGGACGCAGACAGTACTGCATAAAGGATGCGCCAAGACGTTTAACCAGAATGTCGTACACCGGTCGGAAATAAGGGGCGAATTTCTCGGAGATATCGCCGGGCAGGAATCCCAGATCCTCATCGGCCTGTAATACCGGGCGCGTAACGATAATCCTGTCAATATCCTTATGAATCAGGGCCTCTGCCGCTTTCGCAGCGCTGATCCAGGTTTTGCCGCAACCGGCTTCACCGGTAGCGAAGATCAGCTGTTTCGATTCTATGGCGTTGAGATAGTGTGCCTGAGCTTCATTACGGGCTTCTATCGGTCCCCGGTCGCGCACATCGCGCGCCATGCCAATTGAGTCCAGCCCACCCATTTGCACCAGCGAAGTGACCGATTCTTCTTCACGCTGACGATGACTCCGGGAGTCATTGCGAAGCACTCGTCTTGCTTCCCGACGCGCTTTGATCACTGCTTTCTGTCTTCCCATAGTGGCACCTTACAGTTGGTTTCATTTCCCGCGTCAGGCCAGTAGCCCGTTGCGATTACGTGAACGCTTTAGAGGTTTCAGTTGGCTTCCTTTAGAGCCGTGACAGGCCATGAATTCAGGCATGCAGCAGCAGTACAGCGTTGCTGTATACCGGTAAAAAAAGGATGCGAAATGACAAGAGAGAACGTTGGAGAGAGGAGGATGTTACGAGGCAGAATAGCCCTCGCGGTTAAGCGCAATCTAATTACTGATACAGACTTTCCATAAAAGAATCGACCCATGCGCGAACTCCAGTGTGATACATCAACACGTCTGATTACGCTTACTGAATAAAGTGCACCATTTTATTGGCGCTTTGCAACAGTAATTTTACTTCATGGCAAAGTAATTGCGAATCGGGTGTTAACACTTTAGCAGTCAAATACAGCATATTCTTTTATTTTCAATGCTTTATTTTATTTTGTCACACTCAAAATCGCGTTAAAATTTCAGCTAAAACTGAGCAAAAAAAGCGTCTGGGCGGGTTATCAGACAAAAAAATGCTCCGCCGGTGGCCAGGCAGAGCAGGATGGATGAAATTTAATCAGGCTTCAAGTAACGGCTGGGCTAAATAATGGCTGGCATCGGCGACGCCGGGCAGAACAAAAAAGTATCCACCGCCAAACGGCCGGATATATTCTTCCAGCGCTTCGCCATTCAGACGCTGCTGGACGGTAAGAAAGCCCTTTTCCAGATCGTGCTGATAACAGACAAACAGCAGCCCCATCTCCAGCTGCCCTGAAGCGGAAATCCCTGCCGAATAGCTGTAGCCGCGACGCAGCATCAGGCTGCTGGCGGTTTCCGGGGTTCGCGGGTTGGCGAGACGAATATGCGAATCCAGCGCAATCAACTCACCATCCGGATCGTTGTGGTAATCCGGAATGTCGCGTTCATGCTGCATCCCCAGCGGCGCCCCGCTCAGCTTATCGCGGCCAAAAATGGTTTGCTGCTCGCCCAGCGGCGTGCGGTCCCACATCTCAACGTGAAAACGGATCAGGCGCACCGCCTGATAGCTGCCGTTACGTGCCCAGACCGGTTCATCCTGATCGTCCGTCACCCATAACAGCTGATTCATCAGGGCACGATCGTGAGTATCCGGATTGGCGGTGCCATCTTTGAATCCCAGCAGGTTGATCGGCGTCTCCGCCCCCTGACTGCGCGCCGCGTGATCGGAAATAAACCCTTCTCGCCGCCAGCGTACGCCCAGCAGATCGGGCGTATGCTTGATGATGTCACGCAGGGCATGAATCACCGTATCCTGGGTGTTGGCGCACAGCTGCAACAGCAGGTCACCATGGCACTCGGCAGCATCCAGTGAATCGTTGGGAAAACGGGTCATCCGCTGCAGTTTTTTCGGCTTATGCGGTGCCAGACCAAAACGTTCATCGAACAGCGAATCCCCCACTGACACGGTAATTGTCAGGTTATCCGGGGCGATAGTGGCACCCAGAATGCCGGAGTCCATCGGCGGCAGACGCGGATTGGTCACCTGCGGCGCAGGACCGCCAGCGGTCAGAAAAGCGATGCGCTGGGTCAGCAGACGAAACAGCCGCTCCAGCTCTGCTTTGTCACTGCTCAGCAGATCAAACGCCACCAGCATCATTGATGCCTGCTGTGGCGTCACGATGCCCGCCTGATGCGGACCATAAAATGGCTGCGCCTGTTGCCGCGCCTGCGGCGTTACCGTGCCCGGTGAAAAGCTGTCGGCGGCCGCCGCATGAAACGGACAACCGCCACCCAGTGCGGCCGCCCCACCCAGCAGGCCCAGACCTTTTAATAAACGACGACGCGCGGGCTGCGCGTCATCTTCCTGACGACTCATGATTAATCCAGACCCAGGGTGCCACGCAGTAATGAAAGATCTTCCGCCAGGGCGGTAATCGGTCCTTTCAGCGCATTACGATCGGCGCTGGTCAGTTTCTCATACGATTCGAAACCGGTTTTGGTGCGATATTTGCTCAGGATCGCATCCACTTTCTTAAAGTTGCCGTCGATTTTTGCCAGTAACTGCGGGTTAGCCTGACTGACCATCGGCCGCAGCAGTTCAACAATTTTCTGGGCACCATCAACGTTGGCCTGGAAGTCCCACAGGTCGGTACGGCTGTAGCGATCTTCTTCACCTGAAATTTTGCTGGAGGCGACCTCTTCAATCAGCCCAGCCGCACCACCGACCACTTTGGCTGGCGGGAAAGCCAGTTCGCTGATGCGGGTCTGTAAATCTTTAACGTCTTTGTTCAGCTGATCCGCGTAACCCGCCATCCCTTCGGTGCTGTGATCGGCAAACAGCGCTTTTTCCAGCCGGTGGAAACCGGTGAATTTTGGATCTTCCGCTTTCTTCTCATAATCATCTTCGCGGGCGTCAATGCTGCCGTCGAGATCGGAGAACAGCTCAGCAATCGGCTCAATACGCTCATAATACTGACGCGTCGGGGCAAACAGCGCTTTGGCTTTTTCAACATCGCCAGCTTTAACCGCATCGGTAAAGGCCTGAGTTCCATTCACCAGCTGATTCACCTGCTCAGTGACATAGGCTTTGTAGGCGCTGATCGGGCCGACCAGCTGCATCCGCTCGGACGGCGCGCTTTTCGCTGCGGCGTCACCGGCCTCAACCACCAGCTTGCCTTTCGGATTACTCAGCAGGCCACAGGTCATCTCATATTCGCCTGGCTGCAGATTGGCGGTCAGCTTCTGGCTGAATCCGGGTGCGATGTTCTCGCGCTCTTCAACCACCATCACCCCTTTCAGGATCTCCCACTCCAGCGCTTTCTGACTGTTGTTCTTGATCAGGAACTGAGTTTTACCGGCCTTAACGGTTAAGGTCATCGGTTCACACTGCTTGTCGTTAACGCTGACGGTCACCTGAGGCACCGCGGCGGCAGCGGAGGCGGAGATCGCCAGCAAAGGAACCAGCAGTGCCTTGCGGCGGAAACGCATTGTCATGTTTATTTCCCTATCACGTTGTTGAGCGCGGCAGGCACGCCCGATAAATGGCTTAGCGCACAGTGGCCGACGCGGCAGGACGCGCGGGCATAAAAAACAGAATCAGAGCGGGGATCAGATAGAGGCCCCAGACCACCACTTCGCTGACGCTGGGGGCTTCCTGATAGCCAAGTACCCCTTCCAGCAGCGTACCGAACAGCGAATGGGTCGATAAGGTGTTGCTGAGATCAAACGCCACATCCTGAAAGCGATTCCATAGTCCTGCTTCATGGAAAGCCCGAATCGCCCCGGCCGCCAGCCCCGCCGCGACAAACAGGATAAAGATGCTGGTCCAGCGGAAAAAATGGGCCATGTTAAGGCGAATACCGCCCCAGTAAAGCAGCATGCCCAGTACCACCGCGGTCGCCAGCCCCAGCACCGCACCAATCGGCGGCGCGTAGCCAACATCCTGGGTAAAGGCCGCCAGCAGGAAGAACACCGACTCCAGCCCTTCGCGCGCCACTGCCAGAAACACCATCAGCACCAGTGCCAGTCCGCCGCGCCCTGAGCGTTGCAGCGCCTGGTCCACCGCCTGCTCCAGCTCCACTTTGATATTGCGCGCCACTTTGCGCATCCAGAACACCATCGAGGTGAGGATAACCACCGCGACCAGCGCAACCAGCCCTTCAAACAGTTCCTGCTGTTTCTGCGGAAACTCGCCGGTGGTGGCGTTGATGAACAGCCCGAGCCCGAGGCAGAGCGCCGCAGCGATTACTACCCCAGCCCACATGGCAGGAAACCATTGGGTGCGCTGGGTGCGCTTCAGGTAGCTGGCTATCAGGCTGACAATCAGTGCGGCTTCTAAGCCTTCGCGCAGCATGATGAGAAACGGAACAAACATCGCCAACCTCTTGAATGTTAAGCAGCGTCAATAAAAGTAAAATCAGGTAAAATGTAAACGATACCGATTATCATTATCGCCACGAAAAAAACAAGTTGCCGGATGAGATAATTTCGCATTTGAGTGGTTTATCTTTGTAACAAAAAAAAGCCCGCCACGATTAACCGGCGGGCTTTTTTACGCTCTGCGCGCGTTATTTAGTCTGGAACTCCGCTTCCGCGGCGGCAAAACGCTGCTGCGCTTCGGCTGAAGGTTCACGTCCCATCAGGCTGAACACCACAATGGCGATACTGGCGAACAGGAAGCCCGGGATGATTTCATACAGGCCGAGCCAGCCATATTGCTTCCACACCAGCACGGTTAACGCGCCGATGATCATGCCCGCCAGCGCGCCGTTGCGGTTCATGCGCTTCCAGCACACCCCGAACAGCACCACCGGACCAAACGCTGCCCCAAAGCCCGCCCAGGCGTAGCTTACCAGGCCCAGCACCCGGTTCTCCGGATTAGACGCCAGCGCGATAGCGATTAACGCCACCAGCAGCACCATCAGACGTCCGACCCACACCAGCTCTTTCTGGCTGGCGTTTTTTCGCAGCAAACCTTTATACAGATCTTCAGTCAGGGCGCTGGAGCAGACCAGCAGTTGGCAGCTCAGGGTCGACATCACCGCCGCCAGAATCGCTGACAGCAGAATACCGGCTACCCACGGGTTAAACAGGATACGCGCCAGTTCGATAAACACCCGCTCCGCGTTGTCATTGACGCCCGCCGCCAGGGTCGGGTTGTTCTGGAAATAAGCGATACCGAAGAAGCCCACGCCGACCGCACCGGCCAGGCAGAGGATCATCCAGGTCATACCGATACGGCGTGCGGTGCGGATTGAACGGTGGGAGTCGGCCGCCATAAAGCGCGCCAGGATATGCGGCTGACCAAAATAGCCCAGTCCCCAGCCAAGCAGTGAAATCACCGCGACAAAGTTCAGACCTTTCAGCATGTCGAGGTTTTCGAGGCTTTTCGCTTCAATCACGGCCATGGAGTCAGACCAGCCGCCGACCGCGATGATGACAAACACCGGCGTCAGAATCAGCGCAAAAATCATCAGGCTGGCCTGCACCGTGTCAGTCCAGCTCACCGCGAGGAAACCGCCAACCAGGGTGTAGAGGATGGTCGCGGCTGCGCCCGCCCACAGCGCCGTCTGGTAACTCATCCCAAAGGTGCTTTCGAACAAACGTGCGCCAGCCACCACGCCAGAAGCACAATAGATGGTGAAGAACACCAGGATCACGATGGCAGAAATGATGCGCAGGATTTTACTGTGATCTTCAAAGCGGCTGGTGAAAAAGTCCGGCAGCGTCAGCGCGTTATTGTGATGCTCAGTCTGTACCCGCAGGCGACCGGCAACAATTTTCCAGTTCAGCCAGGCACCAATCGTCAGGCCGATGGCAATCCAGCTCTCGGAGATGCCGGAGATGAAAATGGCACCGGGTAATCCCATCAGCAGCCAGCCGCTCATGTCTGACGCACCGGCAGACAGCGCCGTAACCACGCTGCCGAGACTGCGGCCGCCGAGGATATAGTCATCAAAGTTTTTGGTTGAGCGGTATGCCACAAAACCAATCAGCACCATCCCAAGAATATAAACTACAAAGGTCACCAGCATCGGTGTACTTAGACTCATCTGTCTCTCCACTTATTATTTGATATCCCAGAGAAATCGCCAGCTGCCTGCTTGCCGGAACGGGGCAAAACGGACCGATTATCCTCGTCAGGGCGTTAGCCATTTCCCTGCGGCGCGGTATCCTGCCGGAAAGGCGTTCGGCGCACAATGGATTTAACACAGGCGTTACAGCGATTTCACTAACCGATTGCGAAAAAGTGTTCAGAGGTTGCACTCGCTCACATAACGTCGGTTGCAACCCGGCGCAACCTCACATAAACCGCGCGTTGCCAGGCCCGTCAGGTTGGCGAGGATCTTGCAGCAATATCCGTGCCGCATTGCAAAAATTAACAATTGACGGCGTTAAAAGGGTGTTAACTGGCTCACATTTAACACGGTTGCACAAAGTTGCAACTTAAGTGATAGTGCAGCCACGCCGTATCGAACCACTATAAGGAGCACTGGAGTCATGGGTACAACCACCATGGGGGTAAAACTGGATGACGCGACACGTGAGCGCATCAAACTGGCTGCGCAGCGTATCGATCGCACGCCACACTGGCTGATTAAACAGGCGATCTTTAACTACCTCGGCCAGCTTGAGTCGGGCGATTCGCTGCCTGAAATCCCGTTATCCAGCCTGGCGACAGTGGAGGCTGATGAGGCGCTGACCGACGAGACGCATCAGCCGTTCCTTGACTTCGCAGAGCAGATTTTGCCGCAGTCGGTGAACCGTTCGACCGTGACCGCCGCCTGGCGTCGCCCGGAGACCGACGCGGTGCCGATGCTGCTGGAGCAGGCACGTCTGCCTGCGGCGCTGGCGGAGAAAACCCATCAGCTGGCTTACCAGCTGGCCGACAAGCTGCGGCACCAAAAAGGAGCAACCGGACGCGCTGGCATGGTGCAAAGCCTGCTGCAGGAGTTCTCTTTATCCTCGCAGGAAGGCGTGGCGCTGATGTGCCTCGCCGAAGCGTTATTGCGTATCCCTGACAAGCCGACCCGCGATGCGCTGATCCGCGATAAGATCAGCAACGGCAACTGGCAGTCGCATCTCGGTCGCAGCCCGTCGCTGTTCGTTAACGCCGCCACCTGGGGCCTGCTGTTCACCGGCCGTCTGGTCTCAACCCATAACGAAGCCAATCTGTCGCGATCGCTGAACCGCATTATTGGCAAGAGCGGCGAGCCGCTGATCCGTAAAGGCGTGGATATGGCGATGCGTCTGATGGGTGAGCAGTTCGTCACCGGCGAAACCATTGCTGAAGCGCTGGCTAACGCCCGCAAGCTGGAAGAGAAAGGGTTCCGTTACTCTTACGACATGCTGGGTGAAGCGGCGCTGACCGCCAGCGATGCCAAAGCCTATCTGGTCTCCTACCAGCAGGCGATTCACGCCATTGGCAAAGCGTCCAATGGCCGCGGCATTTATGAAGGCCCGGGCATTTCGATCAAGCTGTCGGCGCTGCATCCGCGCTACAGCCGCGCTCAGTATGAGCGGGTGATGGAGGAGCTCTACCCTATTCTGAAATCGCTGACGCTACTGGCTCGCTCCTATGACATCGGCATCAACATTGATGCCGAAGAAGCTGACCGGCTGGAGCTGTCGCTCGACCTGCTGGAAAAACTCTGTTTCGAGCCGGAACTGGAAGGCTGGAACGGCATCGGCTTTGTCATCCAGGCCTACATGAAGCGCTGTCCGTTCGTGATTGACGAGCTGATCGACCTGGCACAACGGAGCCGCCGTCGCCTGATGATCCGTCTGGTTAAAGGTGCCTACTGGGACAGCGAAATCAAACGCGCCCAGATGGAGGGGCTGGAGGGCTATTCGGTCTATACCCGCAAGGTCTACACCGACATCTCTTATCTGGCCTGCGCCCGTAAACTGCTGGCGGTGCCGAACCTGATCTACCCGCAGTTTGCCACCCACAATGCCCATACGCTGGCGGCGATTTATCAGCTGGC
Source organism: Pantoea brenneri (assembly GCA_002095305.1). GTDB lineage: Bacteria > Pseudomonadota > Gammaproteobacteria > Enterobacterales > Enterobacteriaceae > Pantoea > Pantoea brenneri. Next base: position 2,569 of record MIEI01000020.1, on the reverse strand, counting down.
TGGCAACAACTACTATCCGGGTCAGTATGAGTTCCAGTGCCTGCACGGCATGGGCGAACCGCTGTATGAGCAGGTGGTAGGCAAAGTGGCGGACGGCAAACTTAACCGTCCCTGCCGTATTTATGCGCCGGTCGGTACGCACGAAACGCTGCTGGCTTATCTGGTGCGTCGCCTGCTGGAAAACGGTGCCAACACCTCCTTCGTTAACCGTATCGCCGATACCTCACTGCCGATTGATGAGCTGGTCGCCGATCCGGTGACGGCGGTGGAGAAGCTGGGTGCCAGCGAAGGGGCGATTGGCCTGCCGCATCCGAAGATTCCTCTGCCGCGCGATTTGTATGGGGCTAACCGCGTCAACTCGGCCGGTCTGGATATGGCCAATGAACACCGTCTGGCCTCACTGTCCAGCGCCCTGCTGAGCAGTGCCGCGCAGCCGTGGCTGGCTCAGCCGATGATTGAAGGTGAGCTGGGTGAAGGTGAAAGCCGCACTATTGTTAACCCCGCTGCGCCGAACGATATTGTCGGACAGGTACGCGAAGCGACTGAGCAGGAAGTCTCTCAGGCGCTGGACGCGGCGGTCAACAGCGGCCCGATCTGGTTCGCCACTCCGCCTCAGGAGCGTGCTGCAATTCTGGAACGCGCGGCACAGATCATGGAAGGCCAGATGCAGCAGCTGATTGGCATTCTGGTGCGTGAAGCCGGTAAGACCTACAACAACGCCATCGCTGAAGTGCGCGAAGCGGTCGATTTCCTCTATTACTATGCCGGTATGGTGCGGGATGATTTCGATAACGAAACCCATCGCCCACTGGGTCCGGTGGTCTGTATCAGCCCGTGGAACTTCCCGCTGGCGATCTTTACCGGTCAGATTGCTGCGGCGCTGGCTGCGGGTAACAGCGTGCTGGCCAAACCGGCGGAGCAGACACCGCTGATTGCGGCGCAGGCGGTACAGATTCTGCTGGATGCGGGCGTGCCAGCTGGCGTGCTGCAACTGCTGCCGGGTCTGGGTGAAACGGTTGGCGCGCAGCTGACCGGCGACGATCGGGTTCGCGGCGTCATGTTCACCGGTTCAACCGGTTGCGACGCTGCTGCAACGTAATCTGGCCGGTCGTCTCGATCCGCAGGGTCGCCCGACACCGCTGATTGCTGAAACCGGCGGAATGAATGCGATGATCGTCGACTCCTCCGCGCTGACTGAGCAGGTGGTGATTGATATCGTCGCGTCTGCCTTCGACAGCGCCGGTCAACGTTGTTCTGCCCTGCGTCTGCTGTGCATTCAGGAAGATGTTGCCGACCACACCCTGAAGATGTTGCGCGGTGCGATGGCGGAATGCCGGATGGGTAATCCGGAGCGCCTGTCGACCGATATTGGTCCGGTGATCGATGCTGAAGCCAAAGCCAATATTGAGCGTCACATTCAGGCGATGCGCAATAAAGGCTTCACGGTCTATCAGGCGGTGCAGGAGAATCCACACGATAGCAAAGAGTGGAGCAGCGGCACCTTCATCAAGCCGACCCTGATTGAACTGGATCAGGTTAAAGATCTGGATAAAGAGGTGTTCGGCCCGGTACTGCACGTGGTGCGTTTCACCCGCAATAATCTGCCGCAGTTAATTGAACAGATTAACGCCTCGGGTTATGGCCTGACGCTGGGTGTACATACCCGCATCGACGAGACTATTGCTCAGGTGACGGCGAATGCCAGAGTCGGCAACCTCTACGTCAACCGGAATATGGTGGGCGCGGTGGTTGGCGTGCAGCCGTTTGGTGGCGAAGGATTATCCGGTACCGGCCCGAAAGCCGGCGGACCGCTCTATCTCTATCGTCTGCTGGCGCATCGTCCGGACGGCGCGCTGCGACTGACGTTTGATCGTCAGGATGCCGAGCGCCCTGCCGACAGCACCCTGCGTCAGGCGTTGCTGGCACCTCATCAGGCGCTGACGGGTTGGGCTAAAGAGAAGCCTGAACTGGCGGCGTTGTGCCAGCACTATGCCGATCTGGCGCAGGCGGGCGTAGTACGGTTACTGCCCGGTCCGACCGGCGAGCGCAACACGTTCTCGCTGTTGCCGCGTGATCAGGTGCTCTGTCTTGCCGACAACGAGCAGGATGCGTTAGTGCAACTGGCCGCCGTCACCAGCGTGGGCAGCAAGGCGCTGTGGCAGGATGATGAGTTGCATCGTCGCCTGCTGACTTCCCTGCCAGACGCGGTGAAAGCGCGTATTACCCTGGCGCGTGATCCGTTAGCGGCAGAATTTGATGCGGTGATTTATCACGGTGATGCCGATCAGCTGCGCACCCTGTGTGAGCAAATTGCCGCACGCGAAGGCGCGATTGTTTCGGTGCAGGGCTTCGCCCGCGGTGAGACCAATCTGCTGCTGGAACGGTTGCTGATTGAGCGTTCGCTGAGTGTGAATACCGCCGCAGCCGGTGGGAATGCCAGTCTGATGACAATCGGGTAAGGAGCTGCGTGTTCGCTGTGCGAACGGGGCTGAGAGGGTTTCGTTCACATGGTGGCCACGGGCTGGGGTTCGCTGCGCGAACGGGGCTGAGAGGGTTTCGTTCGCCAGCC
>MIEI01000019.1 GCA_002095305.1 Pantoea brenneri | reverse complement strand
GGCCAGCGAACGAAACCTTCCCAGCCTCGTTCGCGCAGCGAACCTCAAACCCCTACCGGAAAGGCGGCTCATTAAACGTCCGCAATTTACGCGAATGCAGCTTATCGCCTTCGGCACGCAGCAACTCAACCGCGTGAATACCGATCTGCAGATGCTCCGAAATAGCACCTTCATAGAAACGATTCGCCTGGCCCGGCAGCTTAATCTCACCGTGCAGTGGCTTATCCGAGACGCAGAGCAGGGTGCCGTAAGGAACGCGGAAGCGATAACCCTGCGCCGCGATGGTGGCGCTCTCCATATCGACCGCCACCGCGCGACTCAGGTTGAAGCGCAGTGCCGAGGCTGAATAGCGCAACTCCCAGTTGCGGTCGTCGGTGGTGACGACGGTGCCGGTACGCAGGCGCTGTTTTACCTCTTCACCCGGCATGCCGCTCACCGTCTTGGTGGCGTCATACAAGGCGCGCTGCACTTCCGCAATGCTCGGCACCGGGATATCCGGCGGCAGCACGCTGTCGAGAACGTGATCGTCGCGCAGATAAGCGTGCGCCAGCACATAGTCACCAATCCGCTGGCTCTCGCGCAAGCCACCACAGTGACCAATCATCAGCCATGCGTGCGGGCGCATCACTGCCAGATGATCGCAGATGGTTTTGGCATTCGACGGGCCGACGCCGATATTGATCAGCGTAATGCCGCGGCGGTCAGGCGAGGTGAGATGCCAGGCGGGCATCTGATGCTTCTTCCAGGCGAGGTCGGAAAGCATCGACTCGCTGTTGGCGGTATCGGCCGTCAGCACCACGTCACCGGCGCAGGCCAGGCTGTCATACGGCGTGTTGGGATCGCGTACCTGCTCAATCGCCCAGCGCACGAACTCGTCAACATACCGGGTGTAGTTGGTGAACAGCACAAACGGCTGGAAATGATCGACGGCAGTGCCGGTGTAGTGACGCAGACGGGCCAGTGAGAAGTCGGTTCTCAGCGCGTCGAAGTGCGACAGTGGAAAGCGGGCGTCGGCATGGAACAGGCCATCGGCGGTCTCATCGCCAATCTGCGACAGTTCGGTGGTCGGGAAGTGACGGGCGATACCGGCGCTCATGGTGCGATCCAGCGACAGATCGGAACCGTCAATCACATAAGGATAAGGGATCTCCTGGCTGGAAGGCCCGACTTCGATCTCCAGCCGATACTCTTTCTCCAGCATCGCCAGTTGTTCAGCAATATAGTGCCGCAGCAGCGCAGGGCGGGTAATGGTAGTGCTGTAGCTGCCGGTGTGGGTAAAACGTCCCCATGCACGGGTGCGGTTCTGCTGAGGCCCTTCGCCGTGCCAGCTAATACGCAACTCAGGGTAAACAAACAATCCCTGTGCGCGTTCGGCCGCATCCGGTAGCGAGCCATCCTCGGTGAAGGCTTTGATTGCCGTGCGCAGCGCATCGACCGCGCCCTCATACAGGCGCTCAAGTTCATCCAGCGCTTGCTGGCTGGTCAGGTTTTTCCGTTGTGTCGGCATGGTTTCTCCTTCCATTTGTTACCGCGTTTTGCCCAAGCTTAGCGGGTTTGTTGCAGAGATTGGTGAAGAATCTGTGATCGACCGCATTTTGCACCAACCTGGTGCTGGTGTGTTGGCCGCGTCGCTCTATTGTTAGTGATCGGTGACCCTCACTAACGTGGCAGGTCGCCTTCACCCGCCGTGCGGATTATTTTCACAGCCGCAGGTTTTATGGCGAGATTATTGCTTAAATCTTCCGTGGCGCGGCTGGCCGCACCCGGTAATACCACTCTCCACTCTCTGTTCAGAAACTGATTTCTCCTGATTGGCATTGGCTCTTAACCCTGTTGAGGATGACCGCATGTCTGTGAAAGTGATCAAGTTCCCTATCAAGCTCGTCATGGCCGGATGTTTAATGACCGCGTTATCGGCACACGCCGATATTAAAATTGGCGTCGCCGGACCTTTCTCCGGTCCGAATGCCACCTATGGTGCGCAGTACTGGAAAGGTGCCTCGCAGGCTGCGGCGGATATCAACGCGGCGGGCGGCATTAACGGCGAGAAAATTGTGCTGGTTCAGGGCGATGATGCCTGTGAACCGAAGCAGGCGGTGTCAGTCGCGAACCGACTGGTGGATCAGGACAAAGTGAATGCGGTGGTCGGTCACTTCTGTTCTTCCTCCACTATGCCTGCCTCAGAGGTGTATGACGAAGCAGGCGTACTGGCGATTACGCCAGGCTCCACCAATCCTAAAATTACCGAGCGGGGCATGAAAACTCTGTTCCGCATGTGTGGACGTGATGACCAGCAGGGTGCGATTGCCGCGGATTTCATTCTCGACAAACTGAAGGCGAAGAAAGTCGTGGTGATCCACGACAAAGATACCTATGGCCAGGGGCTGGCAGATGCCACCAAAGCCGCACTGGAGAAACGCGGCGTCAAGGAGGCGATGTATGAAGGTTTATCGCGCGGCGAGAAAGATTTTAACGCGCTGGTGACCAAAATCGGCCAGTTAAAACCCGACGTGGTCTACTTCGGCGGTTGCCACCCGGAAGCGGGGCCGCTGGTGCGTCAGATGCGTGAGCAGGGAGTGAAAGCGGACTTCTTCTCCGGTGACTGCATCGTGACCGAAGAGATGGTGACCGCCGCTGGCGGGCCGCAATACACCAAAGGGGTTTATATGACCTTTGGCAACGATCCACGCCAGATTGCCGATGGCAAAGCGGTGATTGAAAAATTCCGTGCCGGCGGCTTCGAACCTGAGGCTATACCCTTTACGCCTATGCCTCGATTCAGGCGATTGCTGCTGCCTACAAAGGCGCCGGCAAGGATAACGAAAAAGCCAGCGAATGGCTCAAAGCCAATAGCGTTGATACCGTGATGGGCAAAAAGTCCTGGGATAGCAAAGGGGATTTAAAAGTCTCTGACTACGTGGTGTATCAGTGGGATGACAAAGGAAAATATCATCAGCTCTGAGTAAACCGCCAGGCTGTAATCCCCCGCGATTACAGCCTGAAACAGTCGGGCGACAGCCGGGGGACGCGGCAACGCGTCACTCAGGCATACCTTTTCCGGAGCCGGTGCGACGGGCTCCCGCAGTGAGACTTTTGCTATGGATGCCTTCTTTTTACAGCAAATGGTGAATGGCCTGACGCTGGGTGCAGTTTACGGCCTGATCGCCATTGGCTATACCATGGTTTACGGCATTATCGGCATGATCAACTTCGCCCACGGCGAGGTCTATATGCTGTCCGCCTATCTGTGCGCCATCGGTCTGGCGCTGCTCTCCGCGTTCGGTATTCACTCTTTTCCACTGCTGATCTTCGGAACGCTGCTGTTCACCATCGTTATTACCGCCGTTTATGGCTGGACCATTGAGCGCATCGCCTATCGTCCGTTGCGCAACTCCACCCGGCTGGCGCCGCTGATCTCCGCCATCGGCATGTCACTGATTCTGCAAAACTATGTGCAGCTCAGCCAGGGGCCCAACCAGCAGGGCGTGCCCACGCTGCTGAGCGGCGTATTGCGGCTGGAGCTGGCAAGCGGCGTGGTGCAGATTACCTGGACCAAAGTATTCATCCTGCTGGCGGCGGCCTGCGGCATGGCGCTGCTGACCTGGATTATCCAGTACACCCGGCTGGGACGCATTTGTCGGGCGGTGCAGCAGGATCGGCGGATGGCGGCGATCCTCGGGATTAATACCGATCGGGTTATTTCCCTGGTGTTTATGATTGGCGCGTCGATGGCCGGTCTGGCCGGCGTGCTGGTGACGATGAACTACGGCACCTTCGATTTTTACGCCGGATTCATTATTGGCATCAAAGCGTTCACCGCGGCGGTGCTGGGTGGTATCGGTTCGCTGCCGGGCGCGATGCTGGGCGGCCTGCTGCTCGGCGTGGCGGAGGCGCAGTTCGCCGGGCTGGTGAATTCCGATTACAAAGATGTGTTCTCCTTCGCGTTACTGGTGGTGATCTTAATCTTCCGCCCGCAGGGATTACTGGGTCGCCCGCTGGTGGCAAAAGTGTGAGGACGCTGAGATGAATCAAACCAATCAGGGAGTGAATGTGGCCGAGGCGCTGCGGGAAACGGTGCTGGCCGGGTTAATCGCACTGGTGGTATTTGGCCCGATCGTTGGCATTGTGCTGGAGGGCTACCAGTTCCGCATACAACCGCTGCGGGTGGCGGTGCTGGTGGGCATTGTGATGGCGGGTCGCCTGCTGTTCAGCCTGTTTCTGCAAACCCGCAGTGGTAAAGCACTGCTGCGCAAGTTTGACGGCGAAGGTGGCGGGGTGTACGTGCGTGAACCCGGTTATCGCTCCCGGCTGCGCTGGATCCTCCCGCTGCTGCTGATCGCCGCCTGTCTGTTCCCGCTGTTTTCAACCAAATATCTGCTGACGGTGGCCATACTCGGGCTGATTTATGTGCTACTCGGCCTCGGGCTGAACATCGTGGTCGGACTGGCCGGATTGCTGGACCTGGGTTACGTGGCGTTTTATGCCATCGGTGCTTATGGCCTGGCGTTAGGCTATCAATATCTTGGACTGGGATTCTGGAGCATGCTGCCGATTGCGGCGCTGATGGCGGCCTGTGCCGGGGCGCTGCTGGGATTTCCGGTACTGCGAATGCACGGCGACTACCTGGCCATTGTGACGCTTGGCTTTGGCGAGATTATCCGGCTGGTGCTGAATAACTGGCTGTCGTTTACCGGTGGACCGAATGGCGTATCGGTGCCGGCACGACCTTTCTCGGGCTGGAGTTTGGCCGCCGTGCGCGCGAAGGCGGCGTGCCGTTCCACGAGTTTTTCCACCTTAGCTATAACCCCAACATGAAGTTTATCTTCATCTACACGGTGCTGGTATTGGTGGTGCTGCTGGTGCTGTATATCAAGCATCGCCTGACGCGTATGCCGATCGGCCGGGCCTGGGAAGCGTTACGTGAAGATGAGATCGCCTGTCGGGCGATGGGGCTGAATCACGTGCTGGTCAAGCTGTCGGCCTTTATGCTGGGGGCATCGACGGCCGGTATCGCCGGCGTCTTCTTCGCCAGCTATCAGGGATTCGTCAATCCTACTTCGTTCACCTTCTTTGAGTCCGCGCTGATCCTGGCGATTGTGGTGCTGGGTGGCATGGGATCGACGCTGGGCGTGGTACTGGCGGCCTTTGTGCTGACCGTGGCACCGGAACTGCTGCGCAGTTTTGCCGAATATCGCGTGCTGCTGTTTGGCATGCTGATGGTGCTGATGATGATCTGGCGACCGCGTGGACTGGTGCGCACCAGCCGGGTCGGTGTCCCGCTGCGTCAGGGAGCCCGCCATGAGTGATGCCATTTTGCAGGTCGAAAAGCTGATGATGCGCTTCGGCGGTATCCGGGCGCTAAACGAGGTCAGCCTTAAGGTTGAACGCGGATCGGTCACCGCCTTAATCGGGCCGAACGGTGCCGGTAAAACTACCGTGTTTAACTGTCTGACCGGCTTTTATCGCGCCAGCGGGGGGCGAATACAGCTCAACGCCAACCAGCGGTCGACCGATGTGATTCAGGTGCTGGGTGAAAAAATTCACGCCGCTGACTGGCTTAATCCGGCTCAGCTCGGGTCCCGCCTCTGGTACAAAATGTTTGGCGGTGCGCATCTGGTTAACCGTGCCGGACTGGCGCGCACCTTCCAGAATATCCGGCTGTTTCGTGAGATGTCGGTGATTGAGAACCTGCTGGTGGCGCAGCACATGCTGGTGAACCGTAACCTGCTGGCGGGGGTGTTCAATACCCGCAGCTACCGGGCAGCGGAAAACCGCGCGCTCGATCGCGCTTTCTACTGGCTGGAAACGGTGGACCTGGCAACCAGCGCCAACCGGCTGGCCGGGACGCTCTCTTACGGCCAGCAGCGGCGACTGGAAATTGCGCGAGCCATGTGTACCCAGCCGGAATTGATCTGTCTGGATGAGCCCGCAGCCGGGCTGAATCCGGTGGAAACCGAGGCGCTCAGTGCCATTCTGCATCGTCTGCGCGCCGATCACCGCATCAGCGTACTGCTGATTGAGCACGATTTGCCGATGGTGATGAGTATCTCCGATCACATTGTGGTGCTGGACCACGGCGAAGTTATTGCCGAGGGCACGCCGCAGCAAATTCGCCACGATCCACGGGTGATTGCTGCGTATCTCGGCAGCGATGACGAGGAGGAGCAAAACCATGGCTGAGCCGCTGTTGCAGTTCGAGGCAGTCGATCTGTTTTATGGCCCGTTACAGGCGCTGAAAAGCGTCTCGCTGACGGTCAATGCGGGTGAGACAGTGGCGCTGATTGGGGCCAACGGCGCGGGTAAATCGAGCCTGCTGATGTCGATTTTTGGTCAGCCGCGCATCGCCAGCGGGGAAATCTATTTTCGCGGTCAGCCGATCAGCCAGAAGTCGACCCATTTTATTGCAGCCAGTGGCATCGCTCAGGCACCGGAGGGACGCCGTATCTTCGCCGACATGACCGTGGAGGAGAATTTGCAGATGGGCACCATTGCCATCGGCAATCGTTATCAGAAAGAGGATCTGGCGCGGATGTACAGCCTGTTTCCGCGCCTGCTGGAGCGGCGTCGGCAGCGTGCGATGACGCTCTCCGGCGGTGAGCAGCAGATGCTGGCGATTGCCCGCGCGCTGATGAGCCGGCCAGCGCTGCTGCTGCTGGACGAACCCAGCCTCGGCCTGGCGCCGATTGTGGTTAAGCAAATCTTCACTATTCTGCGCGAGCTGACGGCGCAGGGGATGACGCTGTTTCTGGTGGAGCAGAATGCGCGCCATGCGCTGAAGCTGGCCAATCGCGGTTATGTGATGGTGAATGGCGAAATTCGCTTAAGCGGCAGCGGGGCAGAACTGCTGAACAATGAAGAGGTTCGTAGTGCTTATCTGGGCGGCGCAGCAGCGCCTGCCGTCGGCGGAATAAAAAGTTTGTAACGATGATTAATTTGGGCAGGAAAGACTTTGCATATTTCTCTGCCCACTATCATCATTAGATCTCCTGTCCCGACTCTTCTGATTTGGTAATCCTTTGCAAAATCCCGGCGTAGCAGTGATGCAGGCGATCAAGCGCACGGCGTGGTATCCGAAACGTCGCGCTTACCGCACGCTCTACTGGCGTGAGATATCGCCATTAGCAGTGCCTATCTTTTTCGAGAACGCCTGTGTGTTACTGATGGGCGTGTTGAGCACCTTCCTGGTCAGTTGGCTGGGGAAAGAGGCGATGGCGGGCGTAGGCCTGGCAGACAGCTTCAATATGGTGATCATCTCCTTTTTTGCCGCCATCGACCTCGGCACCACGGTGGTGGTGGCGTTCAGCCTGGCAAAACGCAACGGCAAACGCGCCCGTGCCGCCACGCGACAGTCGCTGGGGATGATGACGGTGCTGTCGTTTGTGCTGGTCATCGCTATCGAGTTCTGGGGGCATCTGATCATCGATGCGATAGCCGGTGCCGCCGATCCCAAAGTGAAAGAGCTGGCGCTGAGCTATCTGCAGACCTCGGCCTGGAGCTATCCGGCGGCGGCCATTACCCTGATCGGCAGCGGCGCGCTGCGGGGTGCAGGCAATACCAAAATTCCGATGCTGATTAACGGCGGGATGAACATCCTCAACATCATCATCAGTAGCGTGTTGATTTACGGCTGCTTCTCCTGGGATGGCTTAGGCTTTATCGGGGCCGGACTGGGGCTGACCATCACCCGCTATATCGGGGCGATTGCGGTGATCTACGTGCTGATGATTGGCTTCAACGCCTCGCTGAAGATTACCCTGTCGAGCTATTTCCGGCGCTGGAACAGCAGCATTCTGATGGAGGTACTGGGCATCGGCGTGCCTGCCAGTATCGAGTCGGTGCTGTTCAACGGCGGGAAATTGCTGACCCAGGTGTTCGTCGCCGGAATGGGTACCAGTGAGATCGCCGGTAACTTCATCGCCTTTTCCATCGCCTCACTGATTAACCTGCCGGGCAATGCGCTCGGTTCGTCGTCGACCATCATTACCGGCACCCGACTGGGTAAGAATCAGGTGTTTCAGGCGGAGCGGCAGGTGCGGCACGTGTTCTGGCTGGCGACGATTTGTCTGACCGCGATGGCGTTGCTGACGGTGCCGCTGGCCGGTTTGCTGGCGCGCTTTTACACCAGCGATCCGGAAGTGATTAACGTCACGAAACAGCTGATCTGGCTTAACGCGCTGTTTATGCCGCTGTGGGCCGCCTCGTGGGTGCTGCCTGCCGGTCTGAAGGGCGCGCGCGATGCACGCTACACCATGTACGTTTCGATGTTCAGCATGTGGGGCGCGCGCGTGGTGGCCGGTTATCTGCTCGGCATTGAGCTGGGAATGGGCGTCATCGGCGTCTGGCTGGGGATGTTTCTCGACTGGACGGTACGCGGCGTCTTTTTCTGGTGGCGACTCAACAGCGGCAAATGGCTGAATAACTACCGCCGGATGATCGCCAAATCAGGATAGTGCAGCCGATAACGCCTTCCCTTGAGCCGGGGAAGGCGTTACGGCGAGCTGCCCCATCGTCAAAAACCCCATCCCCGTCACATCTCCAGGCTTCTGAGTCAATCTTCAGTCAATTGCACAAAGCCAGCCGGCATTTCCGCCGTTAGCGTTACTCTCCTGCCGACTGAAGCAGATAATAATAACGATGCTAAAGGTGACCCTATGATCCGTCTCAAACCGGCGCTGGCCTTGCTGCCGCTGCTGTGCAGTAGTCCGCTGTGGGCGACAAGCTTTGTTTATGTTTCGAACGCCGACTCCGGCACCGTTTCCCGCTATCACCTCAACGACACCACCGGCAGCCTGCAGTGGCGCGGCGATACGCCAGCCGGTAAAAAGATTATGCCGCTGGCTGCCAGCCCGGATGGCAAGCGGCTGTATGGCGCGCTGCGCAGCCCGCCTTATTCGATCATCAGCTGGCGGGTGATGTCACGGCAGGGCGACCTGCAGCGGCTGGCGGTAACGCCGGTTGAAGCCAGTTTTCCGTGGATCACCACCGACAAAAGCGGGCACTACCTGCTCGCCGCCTCGTATGACAGTGATATCGTTACCAGCAACCGAATCGATGCGCAGGGCGTGGTGACACCGCAGGTGACCGGCCGGGTTAACACCGGACCGCATGCCCATTCGGTGATCACTGATGTCAGCAACCATTCGCTTTACGTCGGTAACCTCGGCGCCGATCGGGTGCTGCAATATCGCTTCGCAGACAATGGCGCTATCACCCCAATCGGTACCGGCTATGTTCAGGGCGAGAAAAACAGCGGCGCGCGCCATTCGGTGATCTCCCCGGATAACCGCTTCCTGTATAACCTGGCTGAGATGAGCGGCACCATTACCCAGTACAGGCGCGCGGCCGATGGATCACTGAGTGAGCTGAAGCGCTGGCCGAATGCGGTTGCCGGGAAATATGGCCTGCAGCATGGCGAACAGCGTCCGGCGGGCTACAGCGATCCGACGCCGCGCATCTGGGCAGCGGACATTAAAATCACGCCCGACGGCCGGTTTCTGTATGTCACCGAGCGGACTTCCAGCACGGTGAGCGGCTATCAGGTCGATCCGGCGTCCGGGGCACTGACGCTGATCGGCAGCTGGCGGGTTGAAAAGCAGCCACGCAGTATTGCGATTGATGCCAGCGGAAAATGGCTGATTGCCAGCGGCGAGAAGAGTGCGGTGATCGGCAGTTATGCCATCGATGCGGCCACTGGCGAACTCAGGCGGGTGGCGGAAGCGCCCGTCGGCAAAGGGGCTAACTGGGTCACCTTAATTGCCGGCTAAAGCGACGGCCGGGCGGAAGGTATAGTTAATTTCTGGCATAGCAGCGCAGAAATTTTTGGTTCAGTTTACGCGCCAGAGCGGGTTTACTCGTCTCATCAACCCTGACGGAGCGCATACCATGAAACAGAAACTGAAAGCCTGGTTTGAACAACTGCTGAGCGGATCGGCGCCGGTTGCGGCGGAACGCGATATCAACATTGAATTGCTGTTTCCCCTCAGCCAGCTTTACGGCATGGAATATTATCCGGCGCTGCATCGCTACCATGAAAAATAATCCCTGTTGTACTTTAATCGCCTGAAGGCCCGCCATTCTGCGCGGGCCTTTTTGTTATTTGCGGCTTTCACTTTTATCAAAAATTTTGCGCCTGAAGGCCGGTGTCGGGAAACGTGAAAAACCCGTCGCGGCGGAACCGGTGCCACAAGCGGTGGGCCGGGATAGAATAAAAGAGGACAAGCGCAGTGCCAAAACAGAGACGCCACGCCTGCCTCTGAGCTATCAGGCCGTGGTATTAATGTTGCGGCCAATTGCCGGATTCGCCGGTAACGCGGGGATGGCCTGGAGAATGCTGGCTGCGGCTGCCTGTTGATTATCCAGCGTCTTCTTCAGTAATACGGTGTTCACCTGACTGTGCAGATCCATGCTGGCGAGACCGCTAGCCAGCGAGGTAATTTGCGATACATCCATCTTGCACTCCTGTTGTGAAAACATGAGGGAACGGGTCACGGCTCATCGACAGAGCCTGACAGCATTATCGGCAACGGCGGAGAAAACCTGAGCCGGAGAGGGGGGGGCGGGCCGGGTGAAAGGAAGCAAACGGAAGGGGGTTACTTGCTGGCCAGTCGCCGTTATGAAATTGAAGTATCTCAACAACAAGCATCAAGGCTGAATCCGCTGGTTAACTGCAGCGAAGAGGTGTTGAGATGCTGCCACTTCTGCAACTGAACCCGTTCACCCGGCTACCGGTTATTGCTCCCGTTACCCACAGCGGAAAGATTGATGATATCGCGGGTTGTACCGTTTCGCCGGAAAGTATATGCATCAAAACAACAGGGTGTTATTCACGGGCACTCACCCAGAGTCATTGCATTAAAGGCCGGAGTGTATCTCTGAAATAATGGTCAATCAGGTTCTGGCCAGGCTAAATGCGATATTGAGCCCTGACGTTATGAACTGCTCGCTACGCTTTTGGCAGTAAACTGCCGTAGACGATCTTACGAGTCTGCAGCGACCGATGCAGCCGTGACTTTGTCTCACCGCATGCGGCTCAAAGGGTAATGTGGTGGCGCGCAGTTAATATTTTCTGTTCCTCACCACTTGTTCCTCAAGCCCGGCTTTTGCTAGTCTATGCGGCTGGACTGCTGCCAGCCGCATTAGCGTTGCCGGTTAAGGAGTTTCCATGTCGCCTTTCAACAAACATCGTCCCTTCATTTCTCTTTCTCGTCGTCAGCGCCGTAAAAAAGTCATCGAGCTTAAAAACCGTATCTATCGAGAACGTCATCGCTGTGGCGGAATGTTCTATGATGATTGCGATATCCAACACTACCAGGATAACCCCGACTCTATTTGGGCATGGAGTGATATCTATTTTGTCGGCCGCGATCCTGCCGATCTCTGGAATGCTGAAATCATCACGGCTAAGTTGATGTTTCAGGATGCGGTGCATCATCGCGCATTCAATGAAGCCTGGGCGATGCTCAGTCAGCAGCAACAGGAAGAAGAGGTGCGATATGAAACAACCCCCAATGTGAATAGCAAAGGCAAAATCGTTAGCCATACCTTGGTGCACCAGGAAAAACAGGCCTATGCGATTTTTGGCGGGCTAACGTTTTGGCAGTTTATTGAGAAGCGTGAGCGGGAAATAGCGCAAGATGAACCGCCAGAAGTGTGTTGTGGTTATCAGTTGCTGCCGGGCTTCGCTTATGGGCATGGGTTACGGATGGTTGTTGATGCAGAGGCGCTGAGTGTGCCTGTTATTGAGGCGGCGATTGAGGATTTTTTGAAAAGGATGCGGGACGTGGCTTAGGGGACAGCGATTTATAGGCGGGAGGATTTAAGAAGCGGGTATTATTACATCAGGGAATAGCAGGGAGATAAACTTTTCCATCCTCCCTTTCTTATACCTTAATCATAATAAGTTTACTTGAAGACGGAAAAGAGACGTTATCATCTTTGTACTCAATTTTAACTGCATTCTCACGATATTGTTTGATAAGCCATGAAATGAAAAAACCCACGCAATTGCGTGGGTTTTATATGTTATTCAGGTGTCATGAGATTAAGTAAAATCTCATGAGGCAAGCAAATCAGACGTTAAACAGGAAGTTCATCACATCGCCATCTTTCACGATGTACTCTTTCCCTTCTGAACGCATCTTGCCGGCTTCTTTCGCACCTTGCTCACCTTTGTAGGCGATAAAGTCTTCAAAGGCGATAGTCTGGGCGCGGATAAAGCCTTTCTCGAAGTCGGTATGAATCTTACCGGCTGCCTGTGGAGCAGTCGCGCCAACCGGGATGGTCCAGGCACGCACTTCTTTTACGCCTGCGGTGAAGTAGGTCTGCAGGTTCAGCAGGGAGTAACCGGCACGGATCACGCGGTTCAGGCCCGGCTCTTCCAGTCCCAGTTCCGCCATGAACTCGTCACGATCTTCATCTTCCAGCTCAGCGATATCTGATTCAACGGCGGCGCACACGGGTACCACCACGGAACCTTCTGCTTCGGCAATGGCACGCACCTGATCCAGATATGGGTTGTTCTCAAAACCGTCTTCATTGACGTTGGCGATGTACATGGTCGGCTTCAGCGTCAGGAAGCTCAGATAGCGAATCGCCGCTTTCTCATCAGCATCCAGATCCAGCGAACGCAGCATACCGGCTTCAGACAGATGCGGCAGGCACTTCTCCAGCGCGGCCAGCTCGGCTTTAGCGTCTTTATCGCCGCCTTTGGCTTTCTTCTGCACGCGCTGAATCGCACGCTCACAGGTATCGAGATCGGACAGCGCCAGTTCGGTGTTGATCACGTCAATATCTTCAGCCGGGTTAACTTTGCCCGCAACGTGAATGATGTTGTCGTTCTCAAAGCAGCGGACCACATGGCCGATCGCTTCGGTTTCACGGATGTTGGTCAGGAACTGGTTACCCAGACCTTCACCTTTTGACGCGCCCTTTACCAGACCGGCGATGTCGACAAATTCCATGGTAGTCGGCACCACGCGCTGCGGTTTAACAATCTCAGACAGCTGGTCGAGACGCAGGTCAGGCATCGGCACCACGCCAGTGTTGGGCTCAATGGTGCAGAAGGGGAAGTTAGCCGCTTCGATACCCGCTTTAGTCAGCGCGTTGAACAGAGTGGATTTACCGACGTTCGGCAGGCCCACGATACCGCATTTGAATCCCATGGTTTGATACCCTTTATAACTGGATGGACAGCTCGCCCGGCGGCGGACTGTCGGAGACGAAATGAAAAATTTCGCGCATTATACACAGAATCGCGACGATTCGGGCGATTAAGCAGGCTTGAAAGCGTGCAGCCGGTTCATCGCCTTGATGCGATCCTCTTTCAGCCACAGTTCAGTGCAGCGCGCCGCTTCATCAATGGCATCATCAATCAGCTTCTGCTCGCTGGCGGGCGGTTTACCCAGCACAAAACCGGTCACCTTATTGCGATCGCCAGGATGGCCGATTCCGATGCGCAGACGGTGAAAATTGTTGTTGTTGCCCAGTTTACTGATGATGTCCTTCAGCCGTTGTGGCCACCGTGTCCGCCGCCTTGCTTAAACTTCGCCACGCCCGGCGGCAAATCGAGTTCATCGTGCGCCACCAGAATCTCTTCCGGCGCAATGCGATAGAAGGTCGCCATTGCGGCCACTGCTTTACCGCTCAGGTTCATAAAGGTGGTCGGCACCAGCAAGCGCACATCTTCTCCGGCGATCGCCAGTCGGGCGGTATAGCCGAAGAATTTGCCTTCTTCTTTCAGTGACTGATTGTGGCGCTCGGCCAGTAAATCCAGATACCAGGCACCCGCATTGTGGCGCGTAGCGGCATATTCAGCGCCTGGATTGGCAAGGCCCACAATCAGTTTAATGCTGCTCACAATGAATATCCTGCTGTTATTGCCAAAGGGCGTTAGTTTACTTCGCCTCAGGCGAGATGACAAAGCGCATAGGGCTAAATTGATTCAGGCCGGTGATTAATCATTTTTCATCTAAATCAACAAGCTGCCCACAGATCCAGCCTGAAGTTTATACCGGTTGTGTGATCCGTCCCGCAACGTCGCCGTCAGCCATTGCCTAAACTTAGGGCAACTTAACATTGTGTGCGGTTTTACATTGGCTCATAAGGATGGAGGTGCAGGATGAAACATCAACATTGTCGCGTAGCGGGTAATAGTTTGATGGTACTGGGATTACTCACCATGGTGCTGGGCGTCGGCTATTCCATTATTAATCAGCTGCCTTCGCTTCATCTGCCACAGTTTCTGGCGCACGGCGCGATGTTCAGCATTTTTATTGGCGCGCTGCTGTGGTTAGTGGGTGCACGCGTTAGCGGGCGAGAAAAAGTGGAGGACCGTTATTACTGGCTGCGTCATTACGACAAACGCTGCCGCCGGTCGCATCACACCCACCACTAAATGATCAGCGCCGGTACCGGCTGCTGTTCCGTGCGGTTTCTGCCGCTGGCTTTGGCGCGATAAAGCGCCTCATCTGCCAGCGCCAGTAAATCCTCGAAGTTCTGATGGCGGTGGCTGGCAGTAGCAAATCCAATGCTGACCGTGTAGCCAACGGCACTGGGCTGTGACTGACAGACCGCCATGCGGATCGCTTCACACCACGCTTGCGCCTCCTGCTCACCGAGCGCAACAATCGCGGCAAACTCCTCTCCGCCCAGCCGGGCAAAACGTCCCTCAGGCGGCATCAATCCACTGACCAGACGGCAAAAGTCGATCAGAACCAGGTCGCCCTGATGATGGCCAAACCGGTCATTAATCGTTTTGAAGTGGTCCAGATCGAACAGCACGGCGCTGAAAGGGCAGTTATGACGACGGCAATGCACCACCATTTTTTCCGCCTCACTAAACAGTGCCCGCCGGTTCCAGACGCTGGTCAGCGGATCGTGCAGCGATGCGTATTTATAGGCAATCTGGGTACGTTCATTGACCATCGCCAGAATAGTGAAGGTCAGGCCGATGACAAACAGAATCGACTCCAGAATCACGAACACCGAAAAGCCTGAACCGCCAATCGCACCGTGCAGCCGGGTCGGTATCGCGTTGTCCAGCCAGATGCGCACCAGATGAAACAGCAGATGGATCCACAGCAGCAGCTGCGCGGGCCAGAAGGTGACTTTCAGCGCGTCGCGCGCCAGCCATAACAGCTGGATCAGCGCCGCAGTGTAGGCAATACAGGCGATGCACAGCACCAGTACCCGCCTGGGCAAGCTGTGATAGAAGCTCGGTAAACAGCAGAGGATCGCCCACAGTAAAGCGCCGAGTAGCCAGCCGGTGCCGATCTTTTTGCCGCAAAATAATCGAAAAGCATTCAGTAATCCGCCGTAGGCCAGCATCACCAGTACATTGCCGGCAGCAACCGGCAAAAACTGCAGGCCACTGCTGCGCAGGCTGCTGAAAAATACCGCCACCAGGGTGAAAATCAGCGACAGACAGGTAAAACCCAGCACGCGATCGTATTGCGATCCCATCCAGGCAAATACCATGATGATGCTTAAAAATCCCAACACGTAAAGCTCACAAATAAATAAGGTATAGATATCCAGAGTCATGGTGGTTGGGATTGTTATGAAAAGTGCGCAGCAAATTATCACTTAAGCGTCTGGGGCAGAAGTGCGGAACGCGGCGTTTTACTAAAAGAGTGGGTGGCGTTGAAAATAGTCGATTTTGGGGAAATTTATCGCGGGAATATCAGAAAAGGAAGCGAGTTAATCGGATCATCAGCGGCATGAAAAAAACCGGGCGCGTGGCCCGGTTTGGCGAAGATTAATGCTCGAACATGGCCGAGATTGACTCTTCGTTACTGATGCGGCGAATCGCTTCAGCCAGCATGCCAGACAAGGTCAGGGTGCGCACGTTCGGCAGTGACTTCATCTCTTCAGACAGCGGAATGGTATCGCAGACAATCACCTGATCGATCACTGACTTACGCAGATTTTCAACGGCGTTACCAGAGAAGATCGGATGGGTTGCGTAAGCAAATACGCGCTTGGCGCCCCGTTCTTTCAACGCTTCAGCCGCTTTGCACAGCGTGCCGCCGGTGTCGATCATGTCGTCGACCAGCACGCAGTCGCGGCCAGCAACGTCACCAATAATGTGCATCACCTGAGAAACGTTCGCGCGCGGGCGGCGTTTATCAATGATGGCCATATCGGTGTCGTTCAGCAGTTTAGCGATAGCACGGGCACGTACTACGCCACCAATATCGGGAGAAACAACAATCGGGTTTTCCAGACCGATCTGCAGCATGTCTTCCAGCAGAATCGGGCTGCCAAATACGTTATCAACCGGGACGTCGAAGAAGCCCTGGATCTGCTCGGCGTGCAGGTCAACCGTCAGAACACGGTCAACACCGACGCTGGAAAGGAAGTCTGCCACTACTTTAGCGGTAATCGGTACGCGCGCGGAGCGCACGCGGCGATCCTGACGAGCATAACCAAAGTAGGGGATGACTGCGGTAATACGACCAGCAGAAGCACGACGCAGCGCGTCGACCATCACAACCAGTTCCATCAGATTATCGTTGGTGGGAGCACAGGTGGACTGGATGATGAAAATATCACCACCGCGTACATTTTCGTTAATCTGTACGCTCACTTCACCATCACTGAAACGCCCAACGGCGGCGTCTCCCAGACTGGTGTAAAGGCGGTTGGCAATACGTTGTGCTAGTTCCGGGGTGGCGTTACCAGCAAATAGCTTCATATCAGGCACGAGAAGAACCTCAGGCTTTGCGTCCAGAGAATGAACGGCACGACAGTAACCGGCGAATACGGTCATGGGCGTTCACACGGGTGTGTTGATGCGAAACGTGCAGTGTCTGGAACGGGGTGACACTGTCACGCAATCGCTAATCGCCTCGCAGGGCACGCTGTAACGGCGAAACATTTACGCCTCGGGCTACAAATCCGCGCACCCCATTCGGGGCAAGTTCCAGCACCTGACGAGCAGCAGACTCGGTGTCAAATTCAGCAAACACACAAGCGCCAGTGCCAGTCAGGCGCGACGGCGCGTATTCTAGCAGCCAGGAAACAAGCTCATCAACCTCGCGAAAACGTTTTCTTACCACTGCTTCACAATCATTAGCGAAGGGTGAGGATAAAAGCGTCGCTAAAGTGCGCACCGGCGTATCTCGCGTTAGCGCGGGATCGTTGAAGACTGCCGGGGTGCTGATACTCACGCCGGGATGGGCGACAAGATACCACTTTTCTTCCGGCTCTGCGGGCTGAAGTTGTTCACCTACACCCTGAGCAAAGGCGGCGAAGCCTTTTACGAACACCGGAACGTCAGCACCGAGCTGCACGCCGATCGCCGCCAGCTCGTCCGGCGTCAGGCCGGTTTGCCACAGGTGATTCAGCGCCACCAGCACGGTCGCCGCGTTGGATGAGCCGCCTCCGAGACCGCCACCCATCGGCAGCCGCTTGTCGATGGCAATCTGCGCGCCTGCCTTTGGCGGCAGGGTCTGCTTCGCCAGTGCCGCCTGTTTTAACCGTTCGGCGGCGCGCACAATCAGGTTATCCGCCTCCGCGACGCCCGCCACCGGCGTCAGCAGCTGGATGCGATCGCTGTGATCGGTGCTGATCTGCAACGTATCGCCATAATCCAGAAACTGAAACAGCGTCTGCAGGTTGTGATAGCCGTCAGGACGACGGCCGGTGATGTAGAGAAAGAGGTTCAGTTTTGCCGGAGACGGCCAGTGACTCATCATTGAACGGTCCAGCTGTCCATGCGCAGTTTAATCCGCTGATCGCCTTCTTTCAGCTCCAGGCTGGCAGGCAGCGGCGGCGTGACGTTGCTGTCGTAACCGGCAATCGACACCTGCCAGTTCTGGCCGTCACGGCTGTAATTCAGGCTGCGCAGCTGATAGTTTTCATTAAGCTGATAATCAGTGGCATCGCCAGGCAGGCCCATCATCCACTGACGCAGGTTCGCCAGCGGAATGTTCATACCGGTCAGTTGCGAAATCATTTTTTGCGCATCATTGCTGACGTAGCGTTTGCCCTTGTTGTCAACGATCTGCACCACTGAACCCTGCGCATCCAGCTGCAGTTCGGTGCTGCCAAGCGGATTGGTCAGTAACAGGCGATAGCGGTCAGGAGCAGTTTGCTGCCAGTTAAAGCGCGCGTAGACCTTCTGTTTATCAGACAGGTAAGCAAAAGCGCCGCGCGTCTGATAGTGGGTGACGTGTGAGACCGCCTGCTGATGCTGTTGCCACTGTGGCGCGGTCACGCTGGGGCCCGGGCCTTGCGGTTTGTTAACGCTACAGGCGGCCAGCAATACGCTGGCCAGGGGCAAAATGCGCAACAGAGTGCGTGGTGAATAAAGCATCAAGTGGTCATCTCCTCAGACACGTTTATAATTCGTAACGGATAACGCTAACCATCCGTATTTAAGCCGTCAATGCTGTTATGCAGCAAATTGAGCACGATCAGGTTAATCTTATTACAGTCATAGGCTTTGTATGGCTTTTCTTGATCTGCCGCATCTTGTAGAATGCGCCTCACAAAACCCTGACATTATTGGGACATCCCAACCGAAACCACCATGACGCTGCTCGCTCTCGGAATCAATCACAAAACTGCCCCCATTGCTCTGCGCGAACGTGTATCGTTCGGGCCGGAGACGCTTGAGCAGGCGCTGAACAGCCTGTTATCACAGCCAATGGTGCAGAGCGGCGTGGTGCTGTCGACCTGTAACCGGACCGAACTCTACCTCAGTGTAGAGCAGCAGGCCGATTTGCAGGCGCGTCTGGTACGCTGGTTGTGCGACTATCATCAGCTCGATGAAGAGGATGTGCGCAACAGCCTTTACTGGCATCAGGATAATGAGGCGGTCAGCCACCTGATGCGGGTTGCCAGCGGGCTGGATTCGCTGGTGCTGGGTGAACCACAGATTCTTGGACAGGTGAAGAAAGCCTTCGCCGACTCCTCGCGTAGCCAGGCGCTGAGCAGCGAACTGGAACGCATGTTCCAGAAAACCTTCTCCGTCGCCAAACGGGTCCGTACCGAAACTGATATCGGTGCCAATGCCGTCTCGGTGGCGTTTGCTGCCTGTACTCTGGCGCGTCAGATTTTTGAATCGCTCTCTTCCGTCAACGTGCTGCTGGTCGGTGCCGGTGAAACCATTGAGCTGGTGGCGCGCCATCTGCGCGAGCATCAGGTTAAAAAACTCATTATTGCCAACCGCACCCGTGAGCGTGCTGAAGCGCTGGCCACCGAAGTTGGTGCTGAGGTGATCAGCCTGGCGGAAATCGATGCCCGGCTGGCGGAAGCCGACATTATCATCTCTTCTACCGCCAGTCCGCTGCCGATTATTGGCAAAGGCATGATGGAGCGCGCACTGAAAGCGCGTCGTAATAAGCCGATGCTGCTGGTGGATATTGCGGTTCCACGCGATGTCGAGCCGGAAGTCGGCAAACTGCCCAATGCTTATCTCTACAGCGTCGATGACCTGCAGGCGATTATCGAGCAGAACCTGGCGCAGCGCAAAGCGGCGGCAGTGCAGGCCGAGAGCATCGTGGTGCAGGAAAGCGGTGAGTTCATGGCATGGTTGCGTTCTCAGGGCGCAGTTAACACCATCCGTGAATACCGTTCTCAGGCGGATGAAATCCGTGCTGAGCTGGAAGGCCGCGCGCTACAGGCGCTGCAACAGGGTGCCGATCCGCAGAAAGTGATGCAGGAACTGGCGCACAAGCTGACCAACCGTTTAATTCACGCTCCAACCAAATCGCTTCAGCAGGCCGCCCGCGACGGCGATAATGAACGCCTGCAGATTTTACGCGACAGCCTGGGTCTCGAGTAGGCACCAGGCTGCTGCTACCTGTTACGGGAATCCCACATTTAAATGAAAACCTCTATTGTTGCCAAACTGGAAGCCCTGCAGGAGCGCCACGAAGAAGTGGAAGCGATGCTGGGCGATGCCGGCGTGATCGCCGACCAGGAACGCTTCCGTGCGCTGTCGCGCGAATATGCCCAGCTGACCGATGTCACCCGTTGCTTCCGCGACTGGCAGCAGGTTCAGGAAGATATTGAGACGGCGCAGCAGATGCTCGACGACCCTGAGATGCGCGACATGGCGCAGGAAGAGCTGCAGGCGGCACGCGAGCAGAGCGAAGCGCTGGAGCAACAGTTACAGGTGCTGCTGTTACCAAAAGATCCCGATGATGAGCGTGCCTGCTTCATTGAAGTTCGCGCCGGTACCGGCGGTGATGAGGCCGCAATTTTTGCCGGTGATCTGTTCCGCATGTACAGCCGTTATGCCGAAGCGCGCCGCTGGCGGGTTGAGATCGTCAGCGCCAACGAAGGTGAGCATGGCGGTTATAAAGAGGTGATCGCAAGGGTGACCGGTGAGGGTGCCTATGGTCGCCTGAAGTTTGAATCGGGCGGACACCGGGTTCAGCGCGTGCCCGAGACCGAATCTCAGGGACGAATCCACACTTCCGCCTGCACCGTGGCGGTAATGCCGGAAATACCGGAGGCAGAATTGCCGGAAATCAACGCCGGTGATTTGAAAATCGATACTTTCCGTTCATCAGGTGCCGGCGGTCAGCACGTTAACACCACCGACTCCGCGATCCGTATTACCCACCTGCCAACCGGCATTGTGGTGGAGTGTCAGGACGAGCGTTCGCAGCATAAAAACAAAGCCAAAGCGCTGGCGGTGCTGGGCGCGCGTATTCACGCCGCCGAAATGGCCCGTCGTCACGCCGCCGAAGCCAGTACCCGTCGTAACCTGCTAGGCAGCGGCGATCGTTCTGACCGTATCCGTACCTATAACTTCCCGCAGGGCCGCGTCACCGACCATCGCATCAACCTGACGCTTTACCGTCTGGATGAAACGATGGAAGGGAAAATCGACAGCCTGATTGAGCCGATTGTGCAGGAATATCAGGCGGATCAGCTGGCGGCGCTGGCTGGCCAGGATTAATGGATATTCGTCACTGGCTGAAACAGGCCATTGCGATCCTGAATGGCGGCGACAGCCCGAAGCGCGACGCCGAAATCCTGTTGAGCTTCGTGACCGGCAAGTCGCGCAGCTGGTTAATCGCTTTTGATGAAACCCTGCTCAGCGATCAGCAGCTTAGCCAGCTTGATGCTTTACTGAGCCGTCGCGCCCGCGGTGAGCCGGTGGCGCATCTGGTCGGCGAACGTGAATTCTGGTCGCTGCCGCTGCGCGTCACGGATGCCACGCTGATCCCGCGACCGGACACCGAACTGCTGGTTGAGCAGGCGCTGGCGCATCTGCCGGTGTCCGCAGCCACCATTCTTGATCTCGGTACCGGCACCGGCGCGATTGCGCTGGCGCTGGCCAGCGAACGGCCCGACTGTCAGGTCATCGGCGTGGATCGTATCGCTGAGGCGGTGGAACTGGCACGCAGCAATGCGCAGCAGCTCAATCTGCCGAATGCCCGTTTTGCGCTCAGCCACTGGTTTCAGCAACTCACTCCGCAGCGTTTTGACATTATCGTCAGCAACCCGCCTTATATTGACGCCAGCGATCACCACCTGGAGCAGGGCGACGTGCGGTTTGAGCCGCGCAGCGCGCTGGTGGCAGCAGACGCGGGCCTGGCAGATTTGCGCACGCTGATTGAACAGGCGGCTGACTGGCTGCAGCCCGGCGGCTGGTTGCTGCTGGAGCACGGCTGGCAGCAGGATCAGGCGGTGCGTGACATGATGCGCCAGCACGGCTACCGCGCGGTAGAAACCGTCAATGACTACGGTGGCAATCCCCGCGTTACCCTCGGGCAATCTTCAACCTGAAAGCGGACGAAAAAGGACTCACTATGTACGCCTGGTATCCACTGATCAAAAATCTCCACCTGTTAACGGTCATCGTCACCATTTCGATGTTTGTGCTGCGCTTTTTCTGGCTGCGCACCGGATCGGCGATGCTATCGCGGCGCTGGGTGCGCATTCTGCCGCACGCCAACGACACGCTGTTACTGTTGACCGGCATCTCATTGGTGATGATTACTCACTTCTATCCCTTCACTCCGCAAGGAAGCTGGCTGACTGAGAAGCTATTAGGGGTTATTATCTACATCGCCTTAGGATTTGTGGCATTGAGCCGCCGACCACGCACTGACCGTACCCGCTGGATCGCGTTTCTGGTGGCGTTAATCGCGCTGGTGATGGTCATTAAGCTGGCGCTGAGCAAAATGCCGTTATGGGGATAGTATGACCTCTACCGAACAATTAGATTTTAGCCAGACACCGTTATGTGAAGCGGTGATTGGCGCTACGCTTGCCATCCGCGCCGATTTTCCGGCCGTGTCGGTGGAAGCACAACTTGCGGCCCTGGTGGCCGAAGCGCGTGATTATGTCAGCCAGGCCGGCGATGCCGATCTGAAACTCGAAAAACTGCTGGAGCTGTTCTATCGCCAATGGGGATTTGGCGGCGCCAGCGGGGTATATAATCTTTCTGACGCGCTCTGGCTCGACAACGTTTTGAGAACCCGCCAGGGCACGGCCGTCTCACTGGGCGTGATCCTGCTGCACATTGCTGCCGAGCTGGAGTTGCCGCTGATGCCGGTCATCTTCCCGACTCAGCTGATCCTGCGCGCCGACTGGATTGACGGCGAGAAATGGCTGATTAATCCGTTCAATGGCGAAACGCTCGACATGCATACGCTGGAAGTGTGGCTCAAGGGCAACATCAGCCCGACCGCGCGTCTGTACGATGACGATCTTGATGAAGCCAAAACCGTCACCGTGATGCGTAAAATGCTCGACACGTTAAAAGCGGCGTTGATGGAAGAGAAGAAGATGGAACTGGCGCTGAACGTCAGCCAGGTGCTGTTGCGAATCGATCCTGACGATCCGTACGAAATCCGCGATCGCGGTTTGATCTATGCGCAGCTGGAGTGCGAACATATCGCGCTGAATGATCTCACTTATTTCGTTGAGCAGTGTCCTGAGGACCCGGTCAGCGAGATGATCAAAGTTCAGATTCACGCAATCGAACAAAAACAGGTCACGCTGCACTAAGCGTACCCACTGAAAAGGAAAGGGCATGACACAGAAAGTCGTGAGTATTGGTGACATCAAGGTAGCAAACGATCTGCCGTTTGTACTGTTCGGCGGGATGAACGTGCTGGAGTCGCGCGACCTGGCGATGCGCATCTGCGAACATTACGTCAGAGTGACCGACAAGCTCGGTATCCCTTACGTGTTTAAAGCGTCGTTTGATAAAGCTAACCGTTCATCTATTCACTCCTATCGCGGTCCGGGCCTGGAAGAGGGCATGAAGATTTTCCAGGAGCTGAAGCAGGCTTTCGGCGTGAAAATTATCACTGACGTGCACGAAGCGACACAGGCGCAGCCGGTGGCGGATGTGGTTGACGTCATCCAGCTGCCAGCCTTCCTGGCTCGTCAGACCGACCTGGTGGAAGCGATGGCGAAAACCGGCGCGGTGATCAACGTCAAGAAGCCACAGTTCGTCAGTCCTGGCCAGATGGGCAACATCGTTGATAAGTTCGCTGAAGGCGGCAACGAGCAGGTGATCCTGTGCGACCGTGGCAGCAACTTCGGTTATGACAACCTGGTGGTCGACATGCTCGGCTTTAACGTGATGAAGAAGGTCACCCACAACAGCCCGGTGATTTTTGACGTCACCCATGCGCTGCAAACCCGCGATCCGTTTGGCGCGGCTTCTGGCGGTCGTCGTGCGCAGGTGGGCGAACTGGCACGTGCCGGTATGGCAGTGGGCATTGCGGGCCTGTTCATTGAAGCGCATCCGGACCCGGATCACGCGCTGTGTGATGGTCCTTCGGCGCTGCCGCTCGACAAGCTGGAGCCGTTCCTGGTGCAGATGAAGGCGATTGACGATCTGGTTAAAAGCTTCCCTGAGCTGGATACCAGCAAGTAATTCTGCTGCAGCAAGGCAAAAAAAAAAGAGCGAGAAATCGCTCTTTTTTTTCGTCTGCAGGCGGCGGGCCTTACAGCATAATGGTGACCAGATAACCGGCAAACAATGCCAGATGTGCCGCACCGTTCAGCACATTGGTGCGGCCGGTAGAGAAGGAGAGCTGACACAGGATCAGCGACGCCATCATAATCACCATCTGCGGCGGCTCAAGGCCAAAGATCAGCTCCTGACCAGTCAGGGTAGCGATCAGGGTCACGGCCGGTACGGTTAACGAAATCGTCGCCAGCACCGAACCGAAGAACAGGTTCATCGCGCGCTGCACCTGGTTCATCAGCACCGCTTTAATTGCCCCCAATCCTTCCGGCGACAGGATCAGCAGCGCCACCAGGAAGCCGGTGAACTGTACCGGTGCATTCAATTCGGTCAACAAGCTTTCCAGCGTGTTGGCATTCATTTTGGTCACCGCAATCACCGCCACCAGATGCACAATCAACCAGACGGTGTGCCAGACGCTGCTGTGTGCCGAGGGCTTACCGTGATGGGGATCGCCATCATCGCTCTCATCCTCATGCTCATAGACAAACAGGCTCTGGTGGGTTTTGGTCTGGATCAGCAGGAAAACGCCATACATGGCGGCTGAAATCGCGGCAATCAACAGCGCCTGCGCGGTAGAAAAGTTGCCGCCGGGCAGGGCGTTAGGAAACACCAGCACCAGAATCGCCAGCGGAAAGATGGCGATCAGATATTGCTTCACGCCTGCCAGATTAACGTACTGCGTGGCGAACTTATTGCCGCCGAGCAGCAGGGCGAAACCGACCAGCCCGCCAGTGACAATCATCACAATCGAGTAGAGCGTGTCACGCATCAGGCCGGGCGCGGCATCGCCGGTGGCCATCAGCGCCGAGATCAGGCTCACTTCAAGGATCACTACCGATAAACTCAGTATCAGCGATCCGTAGGGCTCGCCCAGCCGGTGTGCCAGCACATCGGCATGGCGCACCACGCTGAACGCGCTGCTAAGAATGGCAATCAGCGCCAGTATGTTGATACCGACGACGATCGGAAACGAGGTTTGTGCGCCAAAAAAATAGAGTACACCCAGCGTAACGATGGGAAATATCAGCGAGAATTCCTTGTGACGTGTTTTTTCATGTGAAGGCATTCACCATCCTCTCTGGTTAATGATCATAAGGGCAGCGGCGCTGCTGTTAAAATATAATCAGTTTTAGGGCAGCGCGCAGTTTATCTTTTCAACCGCCTGAGCGGGAAAAATTTACTGCTTTTTACTTAAGTACTATAAAATATCGGAAGCCGGTTAACCGGGTGTTATCCAGAATATTGCATTAATAATCAGGTAATAAAGAATCGTTAATCCCCGATGACTTCGCTGTTTAGAACGATAAAATGGTTGGATTAAATGAATTTACAGGGTGATTATAAGGATTTTTGTCTAAACTGAGCATAAATCGTTATTTGTATTTTTGCTGTCCTGAGCCAGACTTATTATGACCCTGTAAACCGAGGAGGAAGTATGCCTTACGATAGCCGAGCCGATTTACCTGACAACGTTAAACACGTACTCCCGGCGCACGCGCAGGATATTTACCAGCAGGCGTTTAACAGTGCCTGGTCGCAGTATAAAGAGGCCGAAGATCGCCGCGGCGATGATTCCCGCGAAGAGGTGGCACATAAAGTGGCCTGGGCGGCGGTGAAAAAAGAGTATGAAAAAGGCGATGACGATAAGTGGCATCCTAAGCGCTAATCTATTTGCGTAGACTGCTTTCATCAAAGGGCCAGAAATATCCGGCCCTTTTTTCTGCCTCTGCTATCAGGTTTATCTGGTTTTTTTTATCCTGCGACCCGCCTCACGCTTGAAACCCCACCAGTAAATGGATTAATGTCAATTTTGTGAACGAAACGCGAAGCCGTTTTGGTGATCGTTACAGAGGAGCCATCTGGACAGGACGCCGTGAAAGTCGAGGAGGTCGCATTGCTTACCCGGGAATTTCTTTTAAAAGCGGATTGTAAAACGTCGTTCGGTGATATCGAAGAGACGCTGCTCTGGAGTTGCGAGCAGCGCGCGGCGTCGCTGGCTGCTACGCTGGCCTGCCGTCCCGATCACAGCCCGGTATGGATCTTTGGTTACGGCTCTCTGATGTGGAACCCGATCTTTGAAGCGGATGAGGTAGCGTCCGGCTCGCTGGAAGGCTGGCATCGCGCTTTCTGTCTGCGGCTGATTGCCGGACGGGGTACCGCCACCCATCCTGGCCGGATGCTGGCGCTGAAACAAGGCGGCCGGACCAGCGGTCTGGCTTTTCGTCTGCCCGAGGCGCGGCTGCATGAAGAGCTGGCACTGCTGTGGAAACGCGAGATGATTACCGGCTGCTATCTGCCGACCTGGTGTGAACTGCAACTGGATGATGGTCGCAGCGTAACGGCGCTGACTTTTATCATGGACCCGCGTCATCCGCTGTATGAGTCAGATTCCTGCCCGGAAGCGATCGCCCCGCTGATTGCCGTCGCCAGCGGCCCGCTTGGCTCGAATGCCCAGTATCTTTTTTCACTCGAAGAGGAGCTGACTAAACGCGGCATGGAAGAGGAGAGCCTGAGCCGGCTGGCGCATCAGGTGCGGACTTTACAGCAGAGTCACTGCCTGAAGCAGGCCTGAACTCTCTCAGGAACAACAACCCTCACCACCGCCCGGCGGTGAGGTCAGCCAGTCGGGCGGCACAGTCGGAGACTGCTCCAGCCCGTTACCTCGCCAGTCAGTTATCCGGATTAATCAGCCAGGTGCCAGGTTTGTCAATCGTCAACGATTGCGCGTGCGTCACGCTGCCGTTGTGGACTTCAATACGATACTGTCCGGCCGCCAGATTCAGTGCAGCGAAACCGCTGCTGCCCGGTTTGACCTCCAGCGGCTGTCCATTGAGCACCACATTCTCACCGCTTTCCAGCTTGAGATAGACCGTTGCCAGCATGGCTGGCGCAGCCGCCACTGGGGTTGTCGGAGCGGGCGCGCTGGCCGCTACCGGTGATTGCGTCACCTGCTCCGGCGCGGCGCTGTGACGATTCGCCAGCCATACCGCAGCAACCACCGCCAGCAGAGCCACGGCGGCGGCACCGATCAGTCCCGGCGACAGCCGACGCACGGTACGCGGTGTAACCGGCTCGGCGGCGGCGGCACCGTGATTCACCGCCATCACGATTGGAGCCGCTGCGTCGACCGGCTCCTCTTCCACTGCGGCGACACTCTCGCCCGGCACCGGAAAACTATTCACCACCGCTTCAACATCGCTCACCGGCAGGTCGATTAACGCAGCAAACGCATCAATCGATTGCGGACGATCGCCGGGTTTCATCGCCAGCGCGCGGTCAATCGCATGCAGCAGCGGCAGGGAATAGCCTGCCGGCTGACGCTCGGCCAGCGGCTGGTAATTATCTTCAATGCAGCGCACCACGCTGACCGGCGGCGGGTTGCCGGTGATCAGGCTATGCAGCACGGCACCCAGGGCGTAGATATCGGTCCACGGACCTGTTCGACCTCACCCTCTTCGCTGTACTGCTCAATCGGCGCAAAGCCCGGCTTGAGCATGATTTCGGTTTCATCGGAGAGATTGCCGATCTCCTTACGCGCAGAGCCGAAATCCAGCAGCACCGGCAGCTGGTTTTCCTGAATCTGAATATTATCCAGCGAGATATCGCGATGCAGATAACCGGCCTGATGAATGGTACTGATGGCTCCCAGCAGCGGCGGCAGCAGACGACGGATCCAGGCTTCGGAAATCGACTCCGGGCTGGTGATCTGCCACTCTTTCAGCGTCATGCCGCTGTAGTAGAGCGTACCCATATAGGCGGTGCCGTTCTGCTCCCAGAAGCGCAGCACGTGCAGCAGGCCCGGATGGTTAAAGCGGGCCAGCAGCCGCGCTTCCTGAATAAAACTATTCAGGCCGGCGTTAAACAGTTTCTGGAAGCGTTCGCCACGCAGTTCCAGCGTCAAGTCCGCCGCGCGTACCGCCAGCGAAACCGGCATGTACTCTTTGATGGCGATAGTGCGTTCCAGCTGGTGATCCCATGCGCGATAGACAATGCCGAAACCGCCACCGCCAATCACTTCCTTGATCTCAAACTCGTTGAAGCGGTATCCGTCCGGCAGGGCATTCGGAACCGTTTTCTGATTATCATTTGCCGACATAGTGAACTCTCTGAACACGGCCTGCTCGCCAGGCTGCGCGGTAATTAATTGATGTTACGCCAGGCACCAATGGCAGGATCAACCAGATCCGCGTGCAGGGTGTCGATGAGTAACACATTCACTTTTTGCTGTGGCATGAAATGCGGCGCCCATTGGCCGCGCAAAGTATCAACTCGCGATTTCACAGCGTCAGCATCCTGCTGCGCAGCATTCTTATCCATCTTAATCAACAGGGTTCCATTAAAACGCCAGACGTGTTGCTGGCTATCGAACGGCAGAACCAGCCAGCTATCGGCGGTATCAGCGCGGGTCACAATCATGCGCTGATTGTTCGCCGCAATGACTTCCAGTTTGCTGTCCGGGATGGTCAGGTTAGCGATCGGATAGCCCTGATAAAAGGTCACCGCCACCGGCGTCGGATGATCCGGTGTCGCCAGCGTCAGTTCACTTTTGCCTTCGGCCCAGCCGTCGGGTGAGCACTGCTGCTTGCTGACGTCCGGGATAAACATCGTCCGGGCATTCTCATCCCAGGCAGTACGAAAATGGCAGCCGCTCGGCAGATCAAAGTGCTGCAGCGGTGTGCTGTTGGCCGGGCGCGACAGATCCAGCGGCGCGGCGTTACTTTCGCTGGCGCTGGCCGTGGCGTCCGCCATCACAATCGGCCGCCAGTTCTGTAGCTTGCTGGCGCTGCCGCTGGCTAGTACGCCGCCGTCTTTGTCGGTCATCTGCCACGGCATGACATCCAGCAAACCACACTGGTTGGCGAGCAGGGTACCGACGCGCGGTAAAAAGGTGGTCAGCACCGCCGAATCCTTACTTTTTCCGGAGACAATGCGCAGCGGCAACGTCTCTTTGCACCAGTCGTCGGGCGCTTTGCTCACCACGTTATCGATGTAGACCTCCAGCGCCAGGCTGGGGGAATAGACCACACGATAATTTTCGGCCTGGGCGTAAAAGGCTATCAGTAAGGTGGCGATGCCGGGCAACCACAGTTTCATAAGGATCCTTGGAATCAAAAACGAGGCGGAAGAAAGCGCGCCGAATCAGCCAGTGAATAGAGCAATGTCGCTTCTTCCGGCTCACCAATCCAGACCGCCAGTGCGCTGAGATTATCTTTTTTCACGTTGCGGCTCACTGCCTGTTCCATCAGTGCCAGCCACTCTTCGCAGGCGTTCACCATGCGCAGCGCCTGCTCCATTTCACCGGTGGTCAGGTTGAGCCAGAATCCATCGGTACAGACCAGAAACGCGTCGCCATCTTCCAGCGCAATCTGGTGCGAAAAACTGACTGCACGCGGCGGTTCAGCGCCGAGCGCATTATAGAGTAAATTACTGTTAATGCCGGTATTTTCATAGCCCGCTTCTTTCAACTGCTGGGCCAGGCTGTGGTCGCGGGTGACCTCATGCAGCACCCCGCGCCGGAAGTGATAAACCCGGCTATCACCTGCGTGGGCCCACCATGCACGCTGTTTTTGACGGTCAATAAACAGCGCCGCAAGGGTGGTACTCATCCGTGCAAATTTCGGATTCTTTCCCTGTGCCTCATGCAGCGCAAAACGGCACTGTTCGATCGCCTGACGGGTAAAGTCGGGCGTAAAGTGTTCACAGTTCTCCAGCTGGCTCAGCAGACTGTCACGCACCAGCTGCGCCGCCATCTCGCCACCTGGCAGACCGGCGACGCCGTCACAGACCACGAAACAGGCCCGGCGATCGTCCAGCGCGGCACCGGTGCGGTCCTGATTATCATCGCGCA
The DNA here is from genome assembly GCA_002095305.1 of Pantoea brenneri. Taxonomy (GTDB): domain Bacteria; phylum Pseudomonadota; class Gammaproteobacteria; order Enterobacterales; family Enterobacteriaceae; genus Pantoea; species Pantoea brenneri. The sequence goes on along the minus strand of MIEI01000019.1, from coordinate 38,079 downwards.
GGCCTTGCTGGCAGCGGCTGGCAAAAACGATTTTCATGCTTCATCTACCCGCGTCTGGGAATCTTTGTACTGATTAACCTCCATGTCATAGGCATGCAGGAACGCTTCGCCAAACAGGGTATGGAAATCATCTTCAATTTCGCCGGCGGTGCGCTGATAGTTGCGGGTAAAGTAATCCCACAGCGCCGCCTTTTTGGTGCTGGAGAACGGCAGCTTCGGCAGCACGCCGTCGGCGCGTGCCTGCTCTTCCAGTCGCGCCGGATTAAACGACTGCAGCATCGCTGCAATGATGGCGCGGATACCGGCAATCATCCCCAGCTGATGCGCCTGCAGATCAACCAGCGCATCGCGTACCGCCTGCTCAGGTGGCATAAAGCCGGGCATCTGGCTCTGATACATCTGCATCAGCACGGTTTTACCGGACGGCAGGATCTTAAAAGGGTTGTTGGCCTCATTCAGGATCATCGTCATGTCCGCTTTCACGCCGCGCTTGAGGATGGAGCGCGACGACAATAGCGCCACCGTACCCTGCGAAAACAGGCTAAGCATCCGACCGGTGATGCGCATCTGCTCTTCATCAATCGGCGTTGCGTGGCCGTTGCTCAGCCCCATCCCGTCCAGCAGCGCGGCGATCAGCTTGTCCTGATCCTGCGGCTGGGACGACAGGGCGCGGCGCGGCTCGTCCGCCTGAGGCTCAATCGCCAGCCGCGCATCATTATGGCGTTCGTGGCGCACCGGAGACGCATCGTTTACCAGCAGGCGGTCTTCAACCTCGTGCTCGTGGTGTTCATGAATGCCTAACGGATTGGCAGGCTGATCGCTGTTGCCGGCAAACAGCGCGAGGGGATCGTTCTGGTCGCTCTGACAGGCGGGATCGCGCACTTCCAGCGCATAATCGCCGATACGCAACGCGTCACCATGCTTTAGCAACACCTGCATGCCGCGACCGAGCGCGATGCCGTTATGCTCAACCGGCGTCACGCTGCCCTGATTGGTCAGGCGGCATTCGCCGTCATGCGACAGATGAACCAGCGCCTGCAGGCGCGAAATCGCGCGCGACTCATCTGGCAGCACCAGATCGTTATCCTGACTACGGCCAATGGTGCCGCCAGGCGGTTGAAACGCAACGGTTTTAACCGGAACATCCGTAGTGCATTGCACAATGGTAAATTGCATGAGTTATCCCAGATTGAACGGCAAACGCAACCGGCCTTACTCAAACATCGGTGGGTAAAGGCCATTACGTCCCGGCTGTGCACCTGCCGCCGGGTTAAACAGTAACGAAAACAGTTGTGCCGTGAGGTTGCCGCTGTGCTTGTGGGTGGCATGGGCAAAACCATCACTGCGGTTACTCCACCAGTAGCTCATATGCTGCTGGGGATCGAAGCGTTCAGCCACTTCACGCCAGCTCAGCGTGCAGGGCAAATCCTGATAACCGATCACCTCCATGATTTCGGAAGGCTGTCGGGCCGGCACCAGCAGCGGCGGCAGCGTCTGAATCTGCTGCTCCAGTTGCGCGCCGTTGAGCGGCGTCTGTACTGCCCGCAGCAGCGTCGCACCGAGATCCTGAAACCAGTCGCCTGAAATGGTCAACTGAGCCGGATGCCACTGGCTGAGCGGAAAACTGTGCAGCGCCAGCAGCGGCCAGGCACGGCCGACGCGGTCACAGGAGGGCAGTAAACAGCCCATCTGCACCTGCTGTCGGGTTGGGGTAATCGGCAGGACAAAATTCCATACCGGTGCGCGTAAAAAGTTCGCGGTTACCGCATCATCCTGCTGATGCCAGTGCATCAAACCCTGCTGGAACCAGTGATTCCAGGGGGTGATCTGTTGCTCGCTCAGCCGGTGATGCAGAAAGTCGCCGGTTGACGGCAGCTTGCCATACCAGCCGGGGGCAGTATAAGCAGCCATGTACACCTCACCATTACTCGCTATGCAGGGTCAATCGTTGTGCAGAGCGGGAGGGCGTCACCGCCAGCATAGGGCCGGACTGCCCTGCAATTTTCAGATTTTCCGCAAGCTTACGCATCATCAGCGCATTATCACGAGCATAGGGCGATGACTGAATTTGCTGATCCAGCAGCTGGCTCAGGTGCCAGTCGAGCTGCTGAAGATCGCGGGTGCTGACCGAGTCGGGCAGCGAGCGCTGCAGGTTTTGCAGCAGCCAGGCACGCAGAAATTCGCCATCGTAATTACGCGGTTGATACAGCATCTGATAGGCGCGCAGGGCATTGCGGCTGTACGCGTTATCATCGCCCGGGTCATTGCGCAGAATATTGGTGATCTGCTGGGCGACGCGCGGCAGCAGTAAAGACTTAAGCGCATTTTGATAAAGCGCCCAGGCCGCATCGCTGACCTGCGTCCCGCGATATAAGCCCACCCGCATAGTAAGCGGCGGATTATCGAGAGAAAAACGATCGGACAGCGGCAATTTCACCAGGCTATTGAGAAAGGGTAGCAGATCAAAAATATTATCAGCAGGCTGATGAATCACCTGCTGACTCTGCTCACGAATAGCCGGTACCCGCGCTTCAACCTGATGCAGATAGTGCTGATTCTGGTAATAACTGAGGCCCCACAGGCTTGACATAATCAGCAGGCCGCCAGCCAGCACGCCGTAACCGATCCAGTGAAACAGCTGATTGCGGTATTCCCAGCGCCGGTTGCTGCCGGCCAGGCCGCTCTCTTTAAAGATCAGATCGTTGAGCAGGTCGCGAATAAAAAAGCTCTGACCTTTGTTACCCGGAATCGGGCTGTTGCGGTTAACGCTGTCCCACGCGGCGATCGAATGATCACCGGCCTGGCGCAGCTGCAGTTTACGGCTCAGCTCGCCCATCACCCGGTCAAAAGGCAGACCTTCCTGGGTGCCGCTGGTGAAGAACAGGCCGCGCGGACTCCAGGCAACCGCATCCTGATGGTCAGAGAAGACGATATCGAGGTATTCATTCAGCAGCGGACGCAGCGAGGCAAACTCCTGCGGGAACAGGAAACATTCGGCGCGCTCATTAAGATCGCGCTCCTGAGTCATCTGGTCAGCCAGCTTCTGCTGTAACTCCAGCTCCAGCCGCTGAAACTGCTGGCCGAAATGGCGATGCCAGTCGCCTTTATGTGGCTTACCGAGGTCCCAGTTAAAGGTAAAGCCCCAGATAGCATCACGCTTCGCTTTGTCGACCGAGCCGAAATAGCTCATAAAACCTTTCAGCAAGTCGGTTTTGGTCACCATGACATAGACCGGAAAATGGATGCCGGTCTGCTGGTGCAGTTCCGCCATACGCTCACGCAGCGCGCTGGCCTGCGCAAACCGCGCCTCGGCGGAGTCACTCAGCAGATCGGCGATGCTAATGGTCATGATCACGCCGTTAATCGGCTGGCGGGTGCGGTAGCGTTTAAGCAGGTTGATGAAGCTGTGCCATTCAGCGGCGTCGCGCGCGCGCTGGCTCTCCTGCAGCGCGTAGCGGCCGGCGGTATCAATCAGCACCGCGCTGTCGGTGAACCACCAGTCGCAGTTGCGGGTGCCGCCCACGCCGCGAATCGCATTTTTGCCCAGCGTATCGGTCAGGGGAAAATTCAGTCCGGCATTCAACAGCGCCGTGGTTTTACCGGCTCCCGGCGCGCCCATCACCAGATACCACGGCAGCTGATAAAGGTAATTGGAATTAAAGCGCGACAGCAGACCACCGGAATGGCGGCGACCAAACTGGGTGCGCCTGAGCTGCATCGCCGCATCGCTGAAGCGCTGGTTGAGCAGTTCTTCGGTCACCTGACGTTCGGCGGGATCGTCGCTGCCTGCGGCCTGTAGCTGATTCAGTAACCGGCTATTAAACCAGGCACGATAGAGCGACGGCATCAGCTGGAACAGGACCCATAAAAAATAGAAGGCGCTGACGGTGAGCTGGCGCGGCAGGATCGGCTCCAGCGGTCGCGATTCGCCCCACGTCCAGAGCGGACCGAGCATCCACACCAGACAGCTCAGCGCCGTAACGCCGATAAAACTCCATAACAATCGATGTGTCAGAAGCAGTCGAAGGGAAGCGCGCATTATTATTGTGCTCCTTGATGATTACTGAGCGTTTCGGGCGCGGCAAACAGGGTGATTTCAACGCGGCGGTTGCGGGTACGGTTTTCGCTACTGTCGTTCGGCAGCAGCGGGTCGCTGTCACCGCGGCCTCAGAACGTACGGTATGGCCGTCGGCCAGCTGGACCTGCAACAACTGCGTCACCGCGCGGGCGCGGGCGAACGAGAATTCGTAGCTGGAGGCGAACCGGCTGTTATCAACCGGGTGATCGTCGGTAAACACCGACACCAGAATCGTGCCTTTGACATTTTTCATGGCGGTCGAGACGCGAGCCAGCAGGGCGCGCCCCACCGGGTTGATGACCGTGCCCTGTTCGGCGAACAGCTTATCCGCCGGGATAATAACTTTGCTGCCGAAGGCACCGTCACTGACTTCAAGCTGGCCTGCGGCAATCACATCATTCAGCCGCTGTCGCAGGTCGAGCAGCGCCTGAGGAGAAGAGGGACGACGACCGGCGGTTATCTGCGGCAGCGGCGTCTGATAGATAGCGCGCAGCAGCGGCTCGGCCGCATTGCCCAGCCGCCAGTTCAGGCCGCTGTAAATCAGGCAGCCGATCAGCGCCACCAGCATCGCGCAGGCCCACAGCGGGACCATCGGCCGCGCCAGGGTGCTGACCAGCGGATGCACTTCCACCAGCGGCGGTTGTGGCGTCTGACGCTGAGCACGCGTCTCTTCAATCAGCTTTTTCAGTCGTTTACGGATACCGTCGCACTGGGCGCGGCCCTGTTCACTGCCGCGATAACGGCCTTCATAGCCGAGCAGCAGACAGTAATGCACCACCTCCAGTAACCAGAGGTGCTGTTGCGGGCTCTGTGAAATACGTGACAGCAACTGAAAGAATTTTTCACCGCCCCAGCTTTCATTGTGAAAGGTCACCAGCATACCGTTGCCAGACCAGACGCCGCGCGTGCCCCAGGGCGTTTGCGCCGCCGCTTCATCCAGCGCGCTACAGACGCAGTAACGCGCGCCGATAATCATCTCAAACGGCAGGCCGGCCTGTTTACAACGCTGTTCGAACTGGCGGATCTCATCAATAAGCGACTGGCGTAAGCCCGCGGGGTCGTCATGGGTGGCTGACTGACGAATTTGCACCACCGCGTTCAGCAGTGGCGCTGCAGCCTGAAGTAATAGATTCTCATTGCCTGAGGGGGTGACCTCACGCGCAGGGGATTCCACAGTCATTAATTCGTGATCTTCCAGCCAATGGCAAATCCCTGAACCCGCAGCCCAGGACGGTGCTGCGGGCAATATGCGCCGGATTTCATGTTTAGTCTAAGATCCAGGTCGCGGTATCGTTAGTGCGGCACGCTTTACTGGCACCGCCAACGGCGACACAGACCTGTTTCGTCTTGCGAGGACGGGGGCGATCGCTCTGGACAGTGGCGTCATAGCGGCTGCTTTCCACACCCGCTTTTAGCGGAACGTAACCAATCATCGGGCCGTCAGCCTGATCGGCAATCGCCAGCCAGTGATTTTCCACATTGCCTAATACTTCAAACGGTTTACCCGTTTCGAGATAGCGAACCACTTTGCCGCCGTAATCGGGCGTCGTCATCACTGACGCGCCATACAACGCTCGCCAGGTCTGATTGACCGGTTCGAATTCGGTCGGCGCCGCAACGGCATGCCGATGAACCAGCTTGACGCCGTTGATTTCGCTGGTCACCAGCGTGTCATCAGTGACGGGCGGCGGCGGGGCCTTACAGCCTGCCAGGGTAAGGACCGCCAGCAGTGTTAACGCAAGACTCTTTTTCACCATGTTCCTCGTGATCTCATCAAAGTATCTGCATATTACCTGGCCCAACGCAGGAGGGCGCCGACAAGGGCGCCGCAGCAGGCCAAAGTTCTGACATTCAAAAAAAGGTCAGATTACATCAGGATAGTACTGCGTTCAGTCTACCTAAGACTTTTGAGAATTCAAACCATTGCACCGGCTGCCGATGCGTGATAGCAGGCGCTTTTCTAGCAAGCCAGGGCGCGGGAAAAGCGCCATGCTTTACGATAGTTAAAGCTAACTGAATTATCGCGACGGCAAACTGGTTGAGAACGTTGTCGCGCATTCTGCCACGCAAAGGATTCAATGGGAAACTATTAAGTTTTTCTAATCACTCATTGTCAGAAATTTTTATCCATTTGCCTTAAGAAACTCATCAAAATCGGAATTTCCGGGCGCGCCGGCCACGCTTTTTACTGTCAAAACGGCACGGCTTTTGCTTAATAATGGTTTTACGCCGATGAGAGGTGAACCATGAGGGACGCCCTGAGCTGGTTGCAGGCATCACGGGAAAGCGATATTGCCAGCCTGCAACGGCTACTGCAGACCGGACAACTACTAACGGCGGTCAGTGAGCTGGTCCACCAACTGCAGCGGGAGCGCGGTGCCAGCAATATCTGGATCTGTTCCCACGGCCGGCTGTTCAGCGCTGAGCGGGTCGCCCGCCAGCAGGAGGTCAGCGCCTGCCTGCAGCAGGTTTATCAGGCGCTACCGCCAGCGGTGGCGCAACCGGGCTACAGCCGCTTCTGTCACCTGATCGCCGCCGCATTACAGGCGCTGAGTGAACTGCCCACACTGCGACAGCAGATCGCGGAGGGGACGCTTAACCAGCCAGCGGCGATGGCAGCGTTTAACCAGGTGATACGCACCTTACTCAACCTGGTATTTGAAGCTGCTGACACCGCCAGCCATCCCGATATCTCCCGCGCCCTGATTGCGCTGTTCAGCTTTATGCAGGGCAAAGAGCTGGCCGGACAGGAGCGCGCCATTGGTTCCGCTGGCTTTGCGGCCGGGCAGTTCAGCACCGATCAGCGCAGCCAGATGGTCGCGCTGATTGCGGCCCAGGAGCAGAGTTTCACCACCTTTCACCAGTTTGCCGATGACCAGGCGCGTGCCCGATGGCAGCCGCTGGCGCAGGCCAGCCGGGATATCGAGCGGTTGCGGCGCATTGCCTGCACCGGCGGCAGCGGCGAAGCGTCCGGCGCGCTGCACTGGTTTTCACTGCTTTCCGCACGGCTCGATCAGATGAAACAGGTCGAAGACGGTCTCTCCGCCACGCTGATGCTGCGTTGCCGGACCGCGATTGAACTGGCCGAACAGCAGGCGGCGCTGCCATTGACCCCGGTGCAGGGAGAGAGCAGTTTTGCGCTCTATGTTTCGGGTGCCGACTGGCTGCCCGGCGCGGCCACGCTGGACAGCGACGGCCTGGCGCCGCAGCTTGGGCGCTCAGTACTGTCGCTGATTGGTGAACAGTCGCAGCGCTTGCAGCAACAAGCCGATGAACTGGCCGCCATGCGCGCTTCACTGGATGAGCGCCGGATCATTGAACAGGCCAAGCACTGGCTGATGCAGCAGCACGGTTTCAGCGAGCAGGCGGCCTGGCAGGCACTGCGTAAAAGCGCCATGAACCAGAACAAACGGGTACTGGAGATCGCGCAGGCGGTGCTGGCCGTCGCCGCGACCCTCAACACTTAACCCGAAAGCGTTAGCTGCACAACGCTTGTGCGCAGCCTGCGTCAGAGAAGTGCAAAAACGGTTGCTTTTTCACCCGGAGCAGGGCGAAAACCCGGCGTTAAAGCGGTCAGTAATTCTGGCACGCTGCTTGCTTGATAGTACAGACAGTGCGCATTGTTCCCGCCAACGGCGGTGGGGCCAGTGCTTTGGATAAAGGCGTCCATCCGCATGCTTCGGCATGTCGGAGGACGCCTTTTTTTATTCCTGTTCAGGGGCAATATGATGAGCAAAACGCCATTTTCCCTTTCACGACGTCAGTTACTGCTGTCCGGTGCCGCGCTGGGCGGGGCCTGGGTTGTTCCGGGATTACGCAATGCCGTATGGGCGGCGGGATCGGATGCGCCTGAGAAAAACACCGTGCGGGTCGGCTTTATTCCGCTCACCGACTGCGCACCCGTGGTGATGGCGTCAGTTAAAGGATTTGATAAAAAATATGGCCTGACGCTACAGGTCAGTAAAGAGGCGAGCTGGGCGGCGGTACGCGACAAACTGACCTCTGGCGAGCTGGATGCCGCGCACGTGTTGTACGGCATGATCTACGCCCTGCAACTCGGGGTGGCCGGTCCGCAGCACGACATGGCTAATCTGATGACGCTCAACCATAACGGCCAGGCGATCACTCTGTCGAACCAGCTAAAAGCCAGCGGCGTGACAGATGCGGCCAGCCTGAAAAAGGCGGTCGACAGCCAGGCCAAAGGCCACTTCACCTTCGCCCACACTTTTCCCACCAGCACCCACGCCATGTGGCTCTATTACTGGCTGGCCAATGCCGGCATCAACCCATTTGAGGAGGTACGCACCGTGGTTGTGCCGCCGCCGCAGATGGTGATGAACATGAAGATAGGCAACATGAGCGGCTTCTGCGTCGGCGAGCCGTGGAACCAGCGCGCCATCAGCGACAACATCGGCTTTACCGCCGCCACCAGCCAGCAGATCTGGCCTGAGCATCCGGAAAAAATCCTCGGCACCCGCGCGCAGTGGGTCAACGAGAATCCCAATACCGCACGCGCACTCACGGCTGCGGTACTGGAAGCCGCCCGCTGGATTGATGCCTCTGACGATAACCGTCGCGAAACGGCCCAGGTGTTAGCCGGGCGCGCCTGGATCAATACCAAAGTTGAGACGCTACAAGGGCGGATGCTGGGTCAGTACCAGAACGGGCTGGGTCAGTCGTGGCAGGACACGCATCCGATGCGCTTCTTCGGTGACGGCAAGGTCAGTTTCCCGTGGCTCTCTGACGGCATGTGGTTCCTGACCCAGATGAAACGCTGGGGTCTGCTGACCGACGATCCTGATTACCTGGCGGTAGCACGCCAGATTAACCGCATCGACATCTATAAACAGGCCGCCAGTGCGGTCGGCCAGATCGCACTGCCCGCCACGGAGATGCGCAGCAGTACCCTCATCGACGGCAAAGTCTGGGACGGCAGCGATCCTGCCGCCTATGCCGCCAGTTTCGCCATCAAACATTAAGAGAGGATGCCATGAAAACTGACGCGCGCGCCCTGGCGCAGCCGGTACAGACCGACAGCAGTGCTACCGTTATCCCGCTGCAGATTACCCCGAAAGCCGCCGCCAGACCGGCTCGCCTGCGTCCGCTGATCCAGCGGGCTATCCCGGCAGCCGGCGGGATGCTGTTGCTGCTGCTGGTGTGGCAACTTGCCGCGCTGTCGGAGCCGTCTTTTCCGACGCCGTACGCCACCTGGCAGGCGGCGCAGGTGCTGTTTGCCGATCCGTTCTATAGCAACGGTCCCAACGATCAGGGCATCGGCTGGAACGTGCTGGCGTCGCTGCAACGGGTCGCTGTCGGCTTCGGCCTGGCGGCCCTGGTCGGCATTCCGGCCGGTTTTCTGCTCGGCCGCTTTCTGTTTATGGCACGGATGTTCAATCCAATTATCGCCTTGCTGCGCCCGGTTAGTCCGCTGGCCTGGCTGCCGATTGGTCTGCTGCTGTTTCAGCGTGCCGAGCCTGCTGCCAGCTGGACCATTTTCATCTGCTCAATCTGGCCAATGATCATCAACACCGCTGAAGGGGTACAACGCATTCCACAGGATTACCTCAATGTGGCGCGGGTGCTGCAGCTCTCCGAGTGGACGGTAATGCGCCGCATCCTGCTGCCGGCGGTGCTGCCCGCCGTGCTGACCGGGGTTCGCCTGTCGATTGGCATTGCGTGGCTGGTGATTGTCGCTGCCGAAATGCTGACCGGCGGACTGGGTATCGGCTTCTGGATCTGGAACGAGTGGAACAACCTCAATGTGGAAAACATTCTGATCGCCATCCTGATTATCGGCGTTGTCGGCCTGTTGCTGGAGCAGGGCTTGATGCTGCTGGTCCGTCGTTTTAGCTGGGATAAATAAGGAGTTCACCATGTCACACATTATTCGCGTTCAGCAGGTCAGCCAGCGCTTCAATACCGCCAGCGGTGAATTTCTGGCGCTGGATAACGTCAGCTTTGATATTCACCAGGGCGAAACCCTGAGTCTGATCGGCCATTCCGGCTGCGGCAAATCAACCCTGCTGAACCTGATTGCCGGATTAAGCCGGCCCAGCAGCGGCGTATTGCTGTGCGATAACCGCGAGATCGCCGGGCCGGGGCCAGAGCGGGCGGTGGTGTTCCAGAACCATTCGCTGCTGCCCTGGCTGACGGCGTTTCAGAACGTTGAACTGGCGGTGCAGCAGGTGTTTAAAGGCCGGCTCAGTAAAGCGGAAATGCGTGACTGGATTGAGCACAACCTGAATCGCGTGCAGATGAGCCATGCGATGCACAAGCGGCCGGGTGAGATTTCCGGCGGCATGAAGCAGCGCGTCGGCATCGCACGGGCGCTGGCGATGAAGCCGCGGGTGCTGCTGCTGGATGAGCCGTTTGGCGCGCTGGACGCTCTGACCCGCGCGCATCTGCAGGACAGTGTGATGCGCATTCAGCAGGAGCTGAACACCACCATCGTGCTGATCACCCATGACGTCGATGAGGCGGTGTTGTTGTCAGATCGGGTACTGATGATGACCAACGGCCCGGCGGCGCGGGTCGGTGAGATTCTGCCGGTCGATCTGCCGCGTCCGCGCTCACGCGTCGCGCTGGCCGACGATCCACGCTATCACCAGCTACGTCAGCAGGTGCTGCACTTTCTGTATGAAAAACAGACTACGGCGGCGTGAGGATCACATCATGACGCAACGGCTGCTGGTGATAGGGAATGGAATGGCGGCGATGCAGCTGGTCGAAAGCCTGCTGCAACGCGCGCCGCAGCGCTACGCCATCACGGTGATCGGTCGCGAACCGTACGGCAACTATAACCGCGTGCTGTTATCACCGGTGCTGGCTGGCGAGATGCGCTTCAGCGAGACCCTGCTTCATGCCACCTCATGGTATCAGCAGCACGGCGTGACGCTGCTGGCCGGTGAAACGGTGCAGCAGGTCGATCTGGCGGCCCGCACGGTGCTGACCGACCAGCGCCAGCTGGGCTGGGACCGGCTGGTTTTCGCCACCGGATCGCAGCCGCGTCTGCCGGCCATTGCGGGCATCGATCGGCCGCACGTCAGCGGTTTTCGCAGCATCAATGATGTTGAACGGCTGCTGGCGGGCCACGGCCCGGTGGCGGTGCTGGGGGGCGGTTTCCTCGGCATTGAGGCGGCGGCGGCACTGCGGGCGCAGGGCCGTGAGGTGACGCTGATTCACCACAAAGGCTGGTTACTCGATCGCCAGCTGGATGCCAGAGCGGGTGAACTGCTGCTGACGGCGCTGCGCGGGCGTGGCATCCACTGTTTGCTGAACAGTGGCCTGCAGGCGATCACCGCAACCGGCGTCACACTGGCGGATGGCGCTGATTACGCCGCCGCGCAGGTGGTGATCGCCATCGGCGTGGAGCCAGCCGTGGCCGTGGCGCGGGCGGCGGGGCTGCCGTGTCAGCGCGGTATTCTGGTCGATCGCCAGCTACGCAGCGCGGTGCCCGATGTCTATGCCGTCGGCGAGTGCTGTGAAATCGAGGGGGAGACCTTTGGCCTGGTGGCGCCCTGTCTGGCGCAGGCGCAGGTGCTGGCAGCGCAGCTGGCCGGTTCGCCACAGGCCGATTACCGTACCCAGCCTGGCGGCACGCGGCTGAAAGTCAGCGGCATTTCACTGTTCAGCGCCGGGGATATCAGTGAAGCGCCATCGGTCAGCAGTTTTGATCCGCTCTCCGGCGACTATCGTCGTCTCTTTCTGCGACAGGGACGCCTCAACGGCGTGCTGCTGTTTGGTGACAGCCAGCAGGGGGCCGCACTGCTCGGCCGCCTGCAGCGTGCTGAACCCGTCACGCTCGCCACCCTGTTCGATCCCGATCAACCTGAAACGCAGCCGCAGGCTGCAGAGAGTCTTCTGATGAGCAAACCGCTATTAGCCGTGATCGGTCACGGCATGGTCAGCCACTATTTTCTTGAGCAACTGGTCGCCCGTGAACTGCATCAGCACTATCACATTGTGGTGTATGGCGAAGAGTCTCAGCCAGCCTATGACCGGGTGCATCTGTCGGACTATTTCAACGGCAAACAGGCGGCCGATCTCTCGCTGGTGGGCGCGGATTTCTTTGCGCAGCACGGCATTGAGCTGCGCACGGGCTGCCAGGTGGTGTCGGTTGATCGGGCGCAGCGTAGCCTGACTGACAGTGCGGGTAACCAGCTGGCGTGGGATCGGCTGGTGCTGGCGACCGGATCACGCGCCTTTGTGCCGCCGATTCCCGGCCACGATGCGGCACGCTGTTTCGTCTACCGCACGCTCGACGATCTCGATGCGATTGCCGCCTGCGCCCGTCACAGTCAGCGCGGCGTGGTGATTGGCGGTGGGTTGCTGGGTCTGGAGGCGGCCAATGCGCTGCGGCAACTCGGGCTGGAAACCCATGTGGTGGAGTTTGCGCCGCGCCTGATGGCGGTGCAGCTCGATGAGGGCGGCGCGTCAATGCTGCGTCAGAAGATCGAGTCGCTTGGTGTGACGGTACACACCTCAAAACAGACTCAGCAGATTGAGACTCAGGCCGACGGCAGCGTGCTGCTGCACTTTGCCGATGGCAGCAGCCTGCACAGCGATCTGGTGCTGTTCTCCGCCGGCATCCGGCCACGTGATGAGCTGGCGCGTGAGGCCGGGCTGACGCTCGGTCCGCGCGGCGGTATCGAGATTAACGATCGCTGTCAGACCAGCGATGAAGCGATCTACGCCGTCGGCGAATGCGCGCTGTGGAACGGTCAGATTTTTGGGCTGGTGGCGCCCGGCTATCAGATGGCGCGGGTACTGGCGGGCCATCTGGCGGCGGAACCCACTGCGTTCAGCGGTGCGGATATGAGCACAAAGCTCAAACTGCTGGGGGTCGAGGTCGCGTCGTTTGGTGATGCGCAGGGTCGCACCATCGGCAGCCAGAGTTATCACTGGACGGACGGTCCAAAAGGCATTTACAAGAAAATCGTGGTCTCCGGCGACGGCAGCCGATTGCTGGGCGGCGTGCTGGTGGGGGACAGCAGCGATTACGCCACACTGCTGCAGATGATGCTGAATGCGCTGCCGCTGCCGGCCGCGCCCGAGAGTCTGATTCTGCCGCTGCTGGCGGGCGCACCGGCCAGGGCAGCGGGCGTGGCCGCGCTACCTGACAGTGCCCAGCTCTGCTCCTGTCATAACGTCAGCAAAGGCGAACTCTGCGCAGCGGTGAAAAGCGGTTGCAGTGAGATGAGCAGCATTAAAAGCTGTACCAAAGCGGCCACCGGCTGCGGCGGCTGTGCGGCACTGGTGAAACAGGTGATGGAATACCAGTTGTCTAACCTCGGCGTGGTGGTGAAGAAGGATATCTGCGAGCACTTCGCCTGGTCGCGGCAGGAGCTTTATCACCTGATCCGGGTGGAGGCGATCAAAACCTTTGACGATCTGCTGGCGGCGCACGGCAAAGGCCACGGCTGTGAAGTGTGTAAACCGCTGGTGGCCTCGCTGCTGGCTTCCTGCTGGAACGACTATCTGCTGCAACCGGCACATCTGCCGCTGCAGGACACCAACGATCGCTACTTTGCCAATATCCAGAAAGATGGCACCTATTCAGTGGTGCCGCGCGTTCCGGCGGGTGAGATCACTCCGCAAGGTCTGATTGCCATTGGCGAAGTGGCGGCGCGCTACGATCTCTATACCAAAATTACCGGCGGACAGCGCATCGATCTGTTCGGTGCGCGGCTCGATCAACTGCCAGCTATCTGGCAGACGTTACTGGACGCTGGCTTCGAAACCGGCCACGCCTACGGCAAATCGCTGCGCACCGTGAAGTCCTGTGTCGGATCAACCTGGTGCCGCTATGGCGTGCAGGACTCTACCGCGTTCGCTATCGCGCTGGAGCATCGCTACAAGGGCCTGCGCGCCCCGCACAAGATCAAGATGGCGGTTTCCGGCTGTACCCGTGAATGTGCTGAAGCGCAGAGCAAAGATATCGGGGTGATCGCCACTGACAAGGGCTGGAATCTCTATGTCTGCGGCAATGGCGGTATGAAGCCGCGTCACGCCGATCTGTTCGCCAGCGACCTCGACGACGCTACGCTGCTGCGGTATGTCGATCGTCTGTTGATGTTTTATATCCGTACCGCCGACCGGCTGCAGCGCACCAGCGTCTGGCTGGATAACCTGGAGGGCGGCCTCGACTATCTGCGTCAGGTGGTGATTGACGATAGCCTCGGGCTGGCGGCAACGCTGGAGCAGGAGATGCAGCAGGTGGTCGAGGCGTACCAGTGCGAATGGCAGACCACGCTGGCGGATGCGTCACGCCTGGCGCTGTTCACTCCGACGATCAACAGCGATCAGCCGGATGAGAGCCTGCACTACAGCCGGGTGCGCGGCCAGCGCCAGCCGGACACGGCCACGTCCCGCCCGTTGCTGCACCTGCCGGCCGAGCGATGGAGCGCAGTCTGTGCACTCGACGCGGTGCCACAGCAGGCCGGCATCGGGGCGCGGCTCGGCAGTGAGCGTATCGCGCTGTTCCGCTTTGGTGAGACGCTTTATGCGCTGGAGGATCGCGAGCCAGGCAGCGAAGCCAGCGTGTTGTCGCGCGGTATTCTCGGTGATGTCGGCGGCGAGCCGGTGGTGATTTCGCCGCTTTACAAGCAGCGGGTGCGGCTGCGGGACGGTCAGAGTCTGGATAACCCGCAGCACCAGTTACGCTGCTGGCCGGTGAAGCTGGAAGCGGGGCAGATCTGGCTGGCGAATCGTCCGGCGAATCAACTGGCGCAGGCATCATGAATACCACCTGTCCCTATTGCGGCGTCGGCTGTGGCGTCTGCGTGACGCCGCAGGACAATCATCGGGCGCAGGTGGCGGGCGATCCGCTGCATCCGGCCAACGCCGGGCGGTTGTGCGTTAAGGGAACAGCGTTAGGCGAGACGCTGACGCCAGAGGGACGGTTGCTGAAGGCGCAGGTTAATGGCCAGCCGGTGACGCTTGACGCGGCGCTGGATGCGGCGGCGGCAGGATTACGCGCGGTGATTGAGCGTGACGGCCCGCAGGCAGTGGCGTTTTACGGTTCCGGCCAGTTACTGACCGAGGATTACTACGTCGCCAATAAGCTGATGAAGGGTTATATCGGCACCGCCAATATCGATACCAACTCGCGGCTCTGTATGGCCTCAGCGGTGATCGGCTATAAGCGTGCGTTCGGTACGGATGCGGTGCCCTGTTGTTATGAGGATCTGGATCAGACCGATCTGGTGGTGCTGGTCGGTTCCAACGCGGCCTGGGCACATCCGGTGATCTGGCAGCGGCTGGCGCAGGCGAAGCAGCAGCGTCCTGAAATGCGGATGGTGGTCATCGATCCGCGGCGTACCGCCAGTTGCGACCTGGCCGATCTGCATCTGCCGCTGCGTCCTGGCAGCGATACACTGCTGTTTTCCGGCCTGCTGCGCTGGCTGGCAAAGCAGGGCGGCATCGATCAGACGATGCTGCCGCACCTGAGCGGCGTGGCGGAAACGCTGGCGGCGGCAGAGCCGTGGCAGGTTGCGCACGTCGCCGCACAGTGCGATCTGACGCCGCAGCAGGTGACCGACTTTTACCGGTTGTTCAGCCAGACCGGGCGGGTAGTGACGCTGTGGTGCATGGGGATTAATCAGTCGCTCACCGGCAGTGATAACAATCAGGCGATCCTCAATGTGCATCTGTTAAGCGGCAGGATCGGGCGGCCGGGCTGCGGTCCGTTTTCGCTGACCGGACAGCCAAATGCGATGGGAGGACGTGAAGTGGGCGGGCTGGCTAATCAGCTGGCGGCGCATATGGGGTTTGATCCGGCTGACTGCGATCGGGTGCAGCGTTTCTGGCGCAGCCCGACTATCGCCCGTCAGCCCGGCCTGACGGTGGTGGATCTGTTTCAGGCTATCGCCACCGGCGAAGTTAAAGCGGTCTGGATTATGGGTACTAATCCGGCTGTCTCTATGCCGGAGGGCAATCGGGTGGCGCAGGCGCTGGCGGCCTGTCCGCTGGTGATTGTGTCGGACGTGATGGCGCAAACCGATACCAGCGCGTTTGCTGACATTCTGCTGCCGGCCCAGGGCTGGGGCGAGAAAAATGGCACGGTGACCAATTCAGAGCGGCGGATTTCGCGTCAGCGCGCCTTTGCCGCCGCGCCCGGCGATGCCCGTCCCGACTGGTGGCTGCTGGCCCAGGTGGCCCGACGTTTAGGCTTTGAAGGATTTAACTGGCAGCATCCGGCAGCGATTTTCCGTGAACATGCGGCGCTATCGGGCTTTGAGAACGGCGGTCAGCGGGCGTTTGATATCAGCGCGCTGGCGCAGTTAAGTGATGTTGACTGGGATGCGCTGCATCCGGTTCAGTGGCCGGTCAACGCTGAACATCCTGCTGGCTGTGCCCGATTGTTTAGCGATCGCCGGTTTTATCATCCAGATGGCAAAGCCCGGCTATGGGTACCGGCGACGCCCGTGCTAACGCCACGCGAGGTGGCTTATCCGTTGCTGATGAATACCGGTCGGGTGCGCGATCAGTGGCATACCATGACCCGCACCGGGCTGGTGCCACGGCTGATGCAGCACTGTGACGAGCCGTTTGTGGCGCTTCATCCGGCCGATGCGGCCCGCTATGGGCTGACGGCGGGGGCGCTGGCCCGTGTGCAGTCGCTGTCTGGCTGGATCAGCGCGCGGGTGACGCTGGATAGCGGGCTGCGACGCGGAGAGCTGTTTATGCCGATGCACTGGAACCGGCAGTTCAGTCAGCAGAGCCATGTCGATATGTTAATCGCCGCGCGAGGCTGTCCGTTTTCGCGCCAGCCGGCGCTGAAGCAGACGCCGGTGCGGATTATGCCGTTGCCGGTGAGCTGGCAGGGCTGGTTATGGCAGCCGACGCTGGCATCACCTGTGGGGTTGCGTTACTGGGCGCGGTCACCGTATGCCGGGGTGCAGCGTTATGTGGTTGCTGGCGAGGGCGCGCCACAAGCGTGGCTGGCGGCGCATTACGATCTTAGCGGGTGCCAGTTGCAGGTCGCTGACGGCAGCGGCAGTGATTACCGGGTGCTGGCATGGCGAGACGGCGTGCTGCAGCTGGCATTGTATGCCGGGGCTGGCTTGCCAGCAGTCGACCACGATTTCGTCGCTGCCGCGTTTCAGGCTGCGCCGTCGGATGCGTTTCGGCGGCATCGGCTGCTGGCGGGCCAGGCCGCCCAGGGTCAGGCGGCGGGGCGGATTATCTGCAGTTGCATGGCGGTCGGTGAGTCGGCCATTTTGCAGGCGGTGGCGCAGGGGTGTGATACGACTCAGGCGCTGGGCGAGAAGCTTAAATGCGGCACGCAGTGTGGTTCCTGTATTCCGGAACTGAAGCAGCTGTTGCGTTCCCAATCGATTACGGAGGCGTCATGACGCTGTTAATTGAATCGCTGGATAAATTGCTGTCGCCGCAGGGCAGTGTTCCGCAGCAGGGCGCGGTGTGGTTAGTGGGTGCCGGGCCGGGCGACGTTGATCTGCTGACGGTGAAAGCGTTGCGTTTACTGCAGCGTGCCGAGGTAGTGGTGTATGACCGGCTGGTGAGTGAAGCGGTGATGGCGGAAGTGCCGGAGAGCGCGTTGTGCATTGATGTGGGTAAGCGACCTGGGCAGCACGGTCTTAAGCAGGCGCAGATCAATCAGTTGCTGGTGGATCTGGCGCGCAGTGGCCGCCAGGTGATCCGTTTGAAAGGCGGCGACCCGTTTATTTTTGGTCGCGGCGGCGAGGAGATGGTGAGTCTGCAGCTGGCCGGGATTCGATGTGAGGTGGTGCCGGGGATTACCGCCGCGGTGGGCTGCGCGGCGGCCAGTGGCATTCCGTTGACCCACCGTGATTGCGCGCAGTCGTTACGGCTGATCACCGGGCACGGGCGCAGCGGGGAGCCGCAGCTGGATGCGGCTGCGCTGGCGGCGGACAATCAGACGCTGGTGTTTTATATGGGGTTGAGCTGGAGTGCCTCGATCAGCAGGCAGTTGCAGGATCACGGGCGTGATGCGTCGACGCCGGTAGCGATCATTGAGAACGGTACCCGGTCGGATCAGCGGGTGTTGATTACCTCGCTGGGCGGACTGGCGCAGACGGTGGATCAGGAGAAGCCGGTTTCGCCGTCGTTGTTGCTGGTCGGTGAGGTGGTGCGTTATTACCGGGCGGATTTACAGGCCGATGCGAGGGCGCGCGTTGCGGTGTGTTGAGATGGCGAGTGCGGTGGTGCGCCCGGTGCGAAGGTCAGCAAGGACCTGCCCGATCGCACGGGGGACCCGCGTCCCTGCGGACCGGGCTCGCCATCCGTGGCTCGCACACCTTGCTCTTCGGGCAGGCGCTTACTGGCCGGCTGGCTGGTGTGCGTGTTTTGGGTGAAAGGCGTTCAGGCAGGCACTTGCTGCCCGTTTCAGCATGGTTAGCACAGCATAACCCCACCAGATCTCTTTCTGATGATCCCTGGCGCCGGGCAGAACCGCGCCGGTAATGCCGATTACATTGCCCGCTTCAGCGGCAGCGGGGCGACCAGCACTTTAACGCCGAGCGCCTCGAACGCCTTAACCTGTGCTGGGGTGATGCCGCTGTCGGTAATCAGATAGTGGATATTGCTCCAGTCGCACGGCAGCGCAAACATCGACACCTTATCAATCTTGCTGGAGTCGGCCACCACATACACCGTGTTGGCTGAGCGAATCATTGCCAGCTTGACCTTGATGTCGGTTTCGCTGGGGAAGCTCAGGCCGAGGCGAGGTGAGATGCAGGCGGTCGCCAGAAACAGTTTCTCGGCGAGTACGTTTTCGAAAAAGCTGGCTGCCTTTTCACCGGAGGTCGATAGCGTCGGGAATTTGAAGGTGCCGCCGGTCAGCAGAATATTGATGCCGGGTTCGCCACCCAGTTTCAGTGCGATATTCACCGCCGTGGTGACCACCGATAAGCGGCGAATATGGGTAATGGCATCAGTGATGGCGGTGGTGGTGGTGCCGGAATCGAAAATCACCGTGTCACCATTTTCGATGTGCTGTGCCGCCAGTCGGCCAATGGCCTCTTTCTCTTCCAGATGGGTTTGCCGCTCAAGCAGCATCGCGCCGGTATTCTGTTTGCCGGTCATCAGGGTCGCGCCCCCGTGGTAGCGCTGGACAAAACCCTGTTTTTGCAGCATTCGCAGATCGCTGCGCAACGTTGCTTCAGTCAGGCCAAAGGTCTCCGTCAGCGCTTTGACCGTGACCGTGCCATCCTCGCGGATCATCTCCAGAATCTTTTCGCGGCGTTGCTGCATATCAGCTAACTGCTCACTTTTGCTTTTCAATCGAAATGCTCCCTTTTCCAATCGCAGGGTTTTCAGGCGAAGAAGGATCTGTCGCAGAGTTTAACGCGCCATTTTTATGAATGCGAGATGGTCGCAAGGGATGTTCATTTTCGAACGAAAGTTAAAGAGTTGCAGGTTATTGAATCACACCCGCTTTCACGATTTGCTGGTTTCACTTTTATTTGCGCATTGCAAGCCAGATCACGTCTTTTCAATAAGATAATCCCCGAAGAGCAGCAGATGGTCGAAATTTGATCTGCCCCACATATCATTTCTTTTCGATAGCTTATATTTTTGTTCGAAAATGATTGAGTCAACGGCGACAGCAAAAAACTGAGGGGATAAGTGGGATGAGTGGTGAATATGACGTGAACCTGCGATACGGCGTGGATACCGCGCTGAATCTGGCTGACAAAGTCGCGGTGGTGACCGGCGGCCTGGGCGGCATTGCGATGGCGACGAATAGCATGTTGCTGGAAAAGGGTGCGCGTCTGGCGCTGCTTTATCCGCCGTTCGAAGCGGACAGGGTTGCCAGCCTGCAGGCAGAGTTTGCCGCCGATCGGGTGCAGTTTGTCTGTTGTGATGTCACCGATCCCGCCGCCGTTACCCAGGCGTTTGATCAGGTTATTTCCCACTACGGCCACATCGATATTCTGGTGAACTGCGCCGGATATGTGATGTTACAGCCGGTGATTGATACCGATTTTGCCGAGTGGCAGAAGCAAATTGCCGTCAATCTTACCGGTCCTTTCCTCTGCTCGCAGGCGGCAGCACGCCTGATGATCGCTGCCGGTAACGGCGGGAAAATTATCAATATCGCTTCGCAGGCAGCCTCGATTGCGATCGATAACCACGTCGCTTACACCTCGGCCAAAGCCGGACTGCTCGGCATGACCAAAGTGATGGCCAAAGAGTTTGCACCACACCGCATCAACGTAAATACCCTTTCGCCCACCGTGGTGCTGACGCCGATGGGCGAAAAAGCCTGGCGCGGTGAGAAGGGTGAGCAGATGAAAAAACTGATTCCGTTAGGCCGCTTTGCTTATACCGATGAGATTGCCGCGGCGGTGCTGTTTTTTGCCAGCAACGGCAGCGACATGATTACCGGCGCGGATTTAATGATCGATGGCGGATTTACCATCTGGTAAGGCTGCTCTGACACCCGGGAAATCACCAACCAGTGATAACGATAAGAGAGAACATCATGAAAAACCGTACCCTGCTGTGCACTGCTGTGGCTGCCTGTCTGGTTTCGCAGGCGGCATTCGCCGTCGAGAAAGGCACCATTATGATTCTGGTTAACTCACTTGATAATCCTTATTACGCCTCTGAAGCCAAAGGCGCCAACCTCAAAGCGCAGGCGCTGGGCTACAAAACCTCGGTGCTGTCGCACGGCGAAGATGTGAAGAAGCAAAGCGAACTGATCGACGCAGCTATCGGCAAAAAAGTGCAGGGTATCGTGCTGGATAACGCTGACTCAACGGCCAGCGTGGCGGCGATCAAAAAGGCCAAAGATGCTGGCATTCCGGTGGTGCTGATTAACCGCGAAATCCCGGTAGACGATGTGGCGCTGGCGCAGATTACCCACAACAACTTCCAGGCGGGGTCTGACGTGGCCAACGTGTTTGTCGAGAAGATGGGCGAGAAGGGCAAGTATGCCGAGCTGACCTGTAACCTGGCCGACAATAACTGCGTTACGCGGTCCAAATCATTCCATCAGGTGCTGGATCAGTACAGCGATATGCAGAGCGTCGCACGTCAGGATGCTAAAGGGACGCTGATCGACGGCAAGCGGATCATGGACAGTATTCTGCAGGCGCACCCGGATGTGAAAGGGGTGATTTGCGGTAATGGCCCGGTCGCGCTGGGAGCGATTGCGGCGCTGAAAGCGGCCGGACGCAACGATGTGATTGTGGTGGGTATTGATGGCAGCAATGACGAGCGGGATGCGGTGAAGGCCGGCACCCTGAAAGCCACGGTGATGCTGCAGGCGCAGGCGATTGCGGCGCAGGGCGTGACCGATCTCGACAATTACATTCAGAAAGGCGCGAAGCCAGAGAAACAGCGCGTGATGTTCCGCGGCATCCTGATTACGCCGGACAATGCCAAAGGCGTGCAGGATTTCAACTTTAAGTCGTAATTAACCGCCGCCGCGCCTGCCAGAGCGGGCGCCAGGGAGAATGAGATGTCCGGAAGAGTCTGGCTGACGCTGGTGGTCCTGCTGCTAAGCGGCTGCCGAATAGTGTCACAGCAACAGCTGGCCGAGCTGAAAAATCCCCCCAATCCGCAGATGGCAAACGTCGATCAGGTCTGGCAGCAGAAACTGGTGCCGCAGCTGACGGCGGAGGCGAAACCACTGGCGACCTTAATTAAGTCGCTGCAGTCGGCTAAGGACTTTGACAGCGCCTGTCAATCTTACGGCTATCGCAGCCAGGCGGAGAATCCGTGCGTGTTTAGCGTGGCGGTGCGTGGCGAAATCACTGCGCTGAATAGCACCTCACGCAGCGGTAAGATGAAAATCCGCGATGAGTCAGGTGACACTGTCACTATTCAGACCGGGCCAATCATTCGCGGTACCGCACTGCGCGATGCTTACAAGGGCGCAAGCTATCAGGACTTTAACGATCAGGTGCTGTTTGGCGATTACGGCAAGGCGATTAATCAGCAGGCGTCCAGCCTGATGCAGAAATTCAAGCCTGCCGTGGGCGATAAGGTGACGGTCATCGGCGTGTTCAGCAGTTGGGATATCCCGCAGTCGCTGCCGGATATCACCCCGGCGGCGATAAGCCGGCAATAAGGAGCGGCAGATGCAAGATCTTCAACCGCAGCAGAGTAGCGATGTGATCATCGAAACCCGCAATGTGTCGCGTCTCTATCCCGGCGTAACGGCGCTCGATCAGGTTAATTACCGGGTCTATCGCAATAAGGTCAACGTGCTGATTGGCGAAAACGGTGCCGGTAAATCGACCATGATGAAGATGCTGGCGGGGGTGGAAACCCCTTCGTCGGGCGAGATTCTGCTGGATGGAAAAGTGGTGTCACTGAGTTCCACGCATCAGGCAGAAAAGCAGGGCATCAGCATTATCTTTCAGGAGCTGAACCTGTTTCCCAACATGAACGTGATGGACAACATCTTTATCGCCAACGAGTTTTTCCAGCGCGGAGTGATCAACGAGAAATATCAGTATGCGCTGGCGAAGACGCTGCTTGAGCGGCTGGAGCTGGATGTTGATCCCTATGCTCCGCTCGGCGAGCTGGGTATCGGCCATCAGCAACTGGTGGAGATTGCCCGCGCGCTTTCTAAAGATACCCGGGTATTGATCATGGATGAGCCGACCAGCGCGCTGAGTCAGTCTGAAGTGAAAGTGCTGTTTAACGTTATCGCTCAGCTTAAGCGGCGGGGCGTCACCATCATCTATATCTCGCACCGGCTTGAAGAGCTGATGGAGATTGGCGATCACATCACCATTTTCCGCGATGGACGGTTCATCAGCGAACGCGAAGTGCGTGAGGCGAGCGTGCCGTGGATCATCGCTCAGATGGTGGGAGATAAGAAGAAGCAGTTTGATTATCAGGCCGCCCCGCAGGCGAAACGGTATTACAGGTTGAGGGACTCACCGCCCTGCACCAGAACGGCGGTTACACCCTGAACGACGTCAGCTTTACGCTGCGTAAAGGGGAAGTCATCGGCATTTATGGCCTGCTGGGCGCCGGGCGCACCGAGCTGTTTAAGGGGTTGATTGGCCTGATGCCGTGCCAGTCGGGCCGGGTACAACTGGCCGGGAAAGATCTGGCGAAACGCAGTTTCCAGCAGCGGTTAAAAAGCGGCATTGCGCTGGTGCCCGAAGACCGCAAGGGGGAAGGCGTGGTAGAGCTGATGTCGATTACCGCCAACATGACCCTCTCCGATCTCAGCCTGCGCGGTTTTCGCCGCGCGCTGCGGTTGCTCCGTCCGGCCCAGGAGAATCAGCGGGTCAATGAGATGATTGGGCATCTGTCGATCAAGGTCAGCGACGCCGAACTGCCTATCACCTCGTTGAGCGGTGGCAATCAGCAAAAAGTGGTGCTGGGTAAAGCGCTGATGACCGGTCCGCAGGTGGTGTTACTGGATGAACCGACGCGCGGTATCGACGTCGGTGCCAAAACTGACGTTTACCACCTGATTGGTAATCTGGCGCAACAGGGGCTGGCGGTGATGTTCTCCTCATCGGAACTGGATGAGGTGATGGCACTGGCGGACCGTATTTTAGTGATGGCCGATGGCCGGATTACCGCCGATTTACCGCGTGCTGTGGCAACGCGAGAGCAACTGATCGCGGCATCCACCCCGCAAGATTAAGCTGGCCGGAGAACTCCATGAACCAAAAATATCTGCTTTATATGTACCTGCTGAAGGCGCGCACCTTTATTGCGCTGCTGATCGTGGTCAGTTTTTTCAGCGTGATGGTTCCCAACTTCCTGACCCCATCCAATCTGCTGATCATGACCCAGCACGTGGCGATTACCGGACTGCTGGCGATCGGCATGACGCTGGTGATCCTCACCGGCGGCATTGATCTGTCGGTGGGTGCGGTCGCCGGCATCTGCGGCATGGTGGCGGGCGCGCTGCTGACTAATGGCGTGCCGCTGTGGGGTGGCAATACCCTGTTCCTCAACGTGCCCGAAGTGATTCTGGTGGTGGCCATCTTTGGCGTGCTGGTGGGATTAATTAACGGCACGGTAATTACCCGGCTGGGCGTGGCACCGTTTATCTGTACCCTCGGCATGATGTATGTGGCGCGCGGTGCGGCGTTGCTGTTCAACGATGGCAGCACCTACGCCAACCTGGTCGGCCTGCCGGCACTCGGTAACACCGGCTTTGCGCTGCTCGGTTCCGGCTCGGTGCTGGGCGTCTATATTCCGATCTGGCTGATGGTCGGCTTTCTGCTGCTCGGGCTCTATCTGACGCGTAAAACCCCGCTCGGTCGTTACATCTACGCGATTGGCGGTAATGAGTCAGCCGCACGGCTGGCGGGCGTGCCGATCATCAAAGTGAAAGTGTTTGTCTACGCCTTCTCCGGCCTGTGTGCTGGCCTGGTCGGGCTGGTGGTCGCTTCTCAGCTGCAAACGGCGCACCCGATGACCGGCAATATGTTTGAGATGGACGCGATTGGCGCCACGGTACTGGGTGGTACGGCACTGGCAGGCGGGCGCGGACGGGTTTCCGGTTCGATTATTGGCGCCTTCGTGATTGTCTTCCTGGCGGACGGCATGGTGATGATGGGCGTCAGCGATTTCTGGCAGATGGTGATTAAAGGGTTGGTAATTGTCACCGCAGTGGTGATTGACCAGTTCCAGCAACGTCTGCAAAGCAAAGTGGTGCTGTTACGTCGTCATGAAAAGAAGCTGCAGGCGGCACCGCTCTCTGACATCCGTCACAGTTAACAGGAGTGTTTATGACCCGCGATTTTAGTGGAAAAACAGTGGTGATCACCGGAGCCTGCCGTGGCATTGGTGCCGGTATTGCGGCCCGCTTTGCCCGCGACGGGGCGAGGCTGGTGATGGTGTCGAATGCCGATCGCGTCTTTGCCACCGCCGAACAGCTCCAGCAGCAGTTCGGCAGTGAAATCCTGGCGCTGCAGGTGGACGTCACCGATGAGGCCGCAGTGCAGCAGCTCTACCAGCAGGCCGCCGATCGCTTTGGTCAGATCGATGTGTCGATCCAGAATGCCGGGGTGATCACCATCGATCGCTTCGACAGCATGCCAAAAAGCGATTTCGACAAGGTGCTGGCGGTGAATACCACCGGCGTCTGGCTCTGCTGCCGTGAAGCGGCGAAGTATATGGTAAAGCAGCGCAGCGGCAGTCTGATTAACACCTCATCGGGTCAGGGACGGCAGGGTTTCATCTATACGCCGCACTACGCCGCCAGCAAAATGGGCGTGATTGGGATTACCCAGAGTCTGGCGCTGGAGCTGGCGCCGTGGCACATCACGGTCAACGCTTTTTGTCCCGGCATCATTGAGAGCGAAATGTGGGATTACAACGACCGAGTCTGGGGCGAAATCCTCAGTAACGATCAGAAAACCTACGGCAAAGGGGAATTGATGGCGGAGTGGGTGAATAACATTCCGTTGAAACGTGCCGGTCAGCCTGAAGACGTCGCCGGGCTGGTGGCCTTTCTGGCATCTGAGGATGCGCGCTACATCACCGGCCAGACTATCAATGTCGATGGCGGGTTAATTTTCTCCTGATACAGGGGTGTGATTCCCGGGCCTGCTGCGGCAGGCTTTTTTGTGTCAGAATTTTCTGTCATATGCACAATTTGTCACGTCTGTCCTGAATCGCTGTCACAATATGTTAAGGTAAAGGCGAGATATTTTTCATTCGCTCACGCTTAACCTTAATCCGAATGCCTGGTGACATGATACGAAAAACAGTGATTCTCTCTTTGATCGCGCCCGTGCTGCTGGTTACGCAGCCCGTCCGCGCGTTACAGACCGAAACACGGGTGTCAGAGACGCCATTCGACGACCCGGCGCGCTACCGTCAGTCGCTGGAGGCGCTTCCGACGCTGGGCAGCAGCGCGGAACAGGATGAAGAGTGGAGCCGGAAGCTGGCATCGGTTGCCAAAAGCATCGGTGAAGCCAGCAACAATGACAGCAACGCTTCCTTTGGTCAGCAGGCCGGGGTCTGGGCCTTTAATCATCTGCGTGACGAGGTCGCCAATCGGGTCGAGAGCGAAGGGCAGTCGCTGCTTTCGCCTTACGGCACGGCACAGCTCGATCTGATGGTGGACATGAACGGTAACTTTACCGGCACCGGCGGCGATCTGTTCAGTGCGCTGGCTGATGAGAACAGTATGCTCACCTTCAGCCAGCTCGGGTTGCACGATACCGGTGACGGCGTGGTCGGCAATGCCGGCCTGGGCCAGCGCTGGGATGCCGGTAACTGGCTGCTCGGCTACAACGGTTTTCTCGATCGGGTATTCAGCAGCGGCCTGCAGCGCGCTTCGCTCGGTACCGAAGCCTGGAGTGATAATCTGCGGCTCTCAGCCAACTACTACATGCCGCTGTCAGGCTGGAAAAATCTTGGTGATTCCCAGCAACAGCGCATGGCGCGCGGCTATGACATCACCAGTCAAACCTACCTGCCTTTCTATCGTCAGCTCGGCGTCTCGGTGAGCTACCAGCAATATCTGGGCGAAAACGTCGATCTGTTTAACAGCGGCAACCGCTACCATAATCCTTCGGCGATGTCGTTTGGCCTGTCGTATACCCCGGTGCCGCTGGTGACGCTGTCGGCGACCCATAAAACCAGCAGTGCCGGAGAGACGCAGGATCAGCTCGGGCTGAAGCTCAATTATCGCTTCGGCGTTGCCCTGCGTCGCCAGCTGGATGCCAGTAATGTCGATGAAGCGCGCTCGCTGCGCGGCAGCCGTTACGATATTGTCACCCGCAGCGATACGCCGGTGCTGTCGTTCCGCCAGCGCAAAACCCTGTCAGTCTTCCTGGCGACGCCGCCGTGGCAATTAAATGCCGGTGAGAGTCTGCCGCTGAAGCTTCAGGTCCGCGCCAGCAATCCGATCAAAGCGGTGAGCTGGCAGGGCGATACCCAGGCGCTGAGCCTGACGCCGCCGGCCAATAACGCCGATCCGCAGGGCTGGAGCGTGATTTTACCGCAGTGGGATGACTCACCGGGTGCCAGCAATGAATACCGGCTGTCGGTCACGCTGGAAGACAACAAGCAACAACGGGTAACATCAAACTGGATTACCCTGAAAATTCAGCCGCCGATGGCGATGGACGATCCTTCCGCGGATAATCGCTACGATCTTATGGCACCGATCGGCGCTTCCGGCGTCACGCTGTAGCGCGCAGCCCAATAAAAACGGCCCGACAATCACTGTCGGGCCGTTGCGTAACACAGCGGGATAATCAGAACTGGTAGATCAGGCCCAGCGCGGTAATGTCGTCGGTGGCCAGGCCGAGTGGATTGTTATCTTTCAGCAGGTTAATACGGTACTCACCGTAAACCGACATGTTCTTGTTGAAGTACCAGGTCGCGCCTACCGCGGTGTACTTAATGATGTCGGCGTCACCGATGTTCTCAATCTCTTTGCCTTTCGATGAAACATAGCCCAGCGACGGACGGAACCCATGCGGGAACTGATACTGCGCCACGGCTTCGAAGTTTTGCGCTTTGTTGGCAAAACCACCGCTGATCGGGGTGGCATTCAGGGTCTCACCGTACATCGCCGCCAGGTAGACCTGACTGGCGTCATATTTGACCGAGGTCGCCCAGTGCTGAGCTTTCTCGCCTTCACCGCGTGCGGCGGCATTCTGTCTGTTGGTGCGATCGAGGCTGGCGAAGGCAGCGGCGAAGCTCAGACCAAAATCGAAATCATAGGAGGCGGAGAGGGCAAAGCCGTCGCCGTTAGAGCGCCGTACGCCATCAATGTCGCTGCTGCGCTCATTCTTACCCTGATACTGCGCGGCAAGGTTTAATCCCTCCACCAGACCAAAGAAATCACTGTTGCGCCAGGTCAGCACGCCCGTCGAGCGGCCGGAAAGAAAGGCATCGGTGTAACCGGAATCGCCGCCGAAGAACGGCAGCATATCGGTGTAACCGAGTACGTCATACACCAGGCCATAGTTACGACCATAATCCAGAGAACCTGCCTTGCCAAATTTCAGCCCAGCATAGCCCAGACGGGTACGGTTGCCGGTCTGAGCATCGCTGCCTTCAGAGTTGCGCAGGCTGTACTGATACTGCCAGAAACCGTAGCCGGTCAGTTGGTCAGTAATTTTGGTCTCGCCTTTAAAGCCGAAACGGGCATAGGACGAGGTGTCGCCATTGTTGTTGTTGTCGTCCGAAAACAGGTGAGACACGTTAATTTTGCCGACCAGGTCGAGCTTATTTCCGTCCTTGTTATAAATCTCTGCGGCCTGAGCAGAAGACAAGCCGATCAGTAACGGCACAGTAGCCGCCAGAAGCGTGCGCTTTATCATTTAATTATTACCCTGTATTCATTCATTATTATTCCCCTTTTTGGGGTGAGATGAAAATGACATAAAACGATAAAATCACAAAGTGTAATAAAAGTAACAAAATATTAATTATTACATTGGTATTCGAAAAAATGATGGCGATAGAATAATTTCAGCAGCGCTAATACTTTTTTATTCTGACGGATTAAAATATTTTTTCAAAATTAATTTCATTTAAAACAATATATTTAATGTTTTTTTATTGTTTTTTGCAGGCTGTTTTTTATACGACTTGTCAGTGGGCGTTTTCCATTATTAAAATAAGGAGTCTTATAAAAGGAATAAGCTGATAAAGGTTTTTGTCTGACCATTAGCCTGCTTGGTAATAGTTGCTTACATGCTGCGGGGTTATATTTTTGTCTGGTTAATATCGTAATTAATAAAGACGTCAATCTGATCAAATAATGTACATGGTGCTTAAAAAATAACCCTTAACTATCGCCGTTACGGTCAGCTTAGTGGTGATAAATGAAGATTAATTGTTAAAACAGACACCGCTGGCGGCAATCCACCCGGTGTGCAGCAGCCGCTTTTTGTGCACCGTGAAAAGGCGTAATGCGCTAAAACAGGGCAACGTCTGAACTTTTTTGGACAGATAATTTATCAGCGATCACAAAAGCGATATTTCCTGCCATAAATGCATAATTCTGCTGATTAAAACCCGGCGCTGGCGCTTCGATCAGACAATTATTCACTATATATGCAAAATAAGTGAATAGCCTCTCTGCCTAAGTTATTGATAATCCGTTTGATGGCCGATTTTATGCATTAATCTCCTTGGCTGGCACGCTATCTGCACTCTACAGTAGGGCTTCTTCACAACATCCTTTAACAATTTTAAAACAAAAGCTTTACCCAGTCGGGGAAGCAGGAGAGCGGGTTATGTCACTGCAGGTTTCGCGTCACGATTTTGATCAATGGATGATGCCGGTTTATGCGCCCGCCGCATTTGTGCCGGTTCGCGCTGAAGGATCAACCGTCTGGGATCAAAACGGCAAGGATTACATTGATTTCGCCGGTGGCATTGCCGTCAATGCATTAGGGCATGCTCATCCGGCCTTACAGCAGGCGTTACAGGATCAGGCTGCGCGTTTATGGCATACCGGCAACGGTTATACCAACGAGCCTATTCTGCGTCTGGCTAAGCAGCTGATCGATGCCACCTTCGCTGACCGGGTGTTCTTCTGTAACTCCGGTGCCGAGGCGAATGAAGCCGCACTGAAACTGGCGCGTAAAGTCGCGCACGATCGCTTTGGTCCGGCCAAAAGCGGCATTGTCGCCTTTAATAACGCCTTCCACGGCCGCACCCTGTTTACCGTTTCAGCCGGAGGACAACCGGCCTATTCCAAAGATTTTGCCCCTTTGCCGCCTGACATTCAGCATGCGCCTTTCAACGATCTGGCCGCAGCAGCAGCGCTGATTAACGACAATACCTGTGCAGTGATTGTTGAACCGATTCAGGGTGAAGGGGGCGTGGTGCCTGCTGAACCGGCGTTCCTGCGCGGACTGCGTGAGCTGTGCGATAAGCATCATGCGGTACTGATTTTTGACGAAGTACAAAGCGGGGTCGGCCGCACCGGTTCGCTTTATGCCTACATGCACTATGGCGTGACGCCTGACGTGCTGACCAGCGCCAAAGCGCTCGGCGGCGGATTCCCGATCGGGGCAATGCTGACGCGTGAAGATCTGGCCTTAGTGATGGGCGTCGGGACACACGGCACCACCTACGGCGGCAACCCGCTGGCCGGAGCCGTCGCCGGTAAAGTGATGGAGCTGATCAATCAACCGGCCCTGATGGCTGGCGTGACCGAGCGCCACCAGTGGATCGTCGCCGCGCTAGACGAGATTAACCAGCGGCTGCACCTGTTTAAACAGGTTCGCGGTCTGGGCCTGCTGATTGGTGCCGTGCTGAACGACGATTTTGCCGGCAAAGCGAAGCAGATCAATCTCGCCGCGGCAGAAATGGGAGTGATGGTGCTGATCGCCGGTGCCAACGTGGTGCGTTTCGCCCCAGCGCTCAATATCAGTGAGCAGGAAGTGAAGCTGGGCATGGCACGCTTCGCCGAGGTATGTGAGCGTCTGGTACGAGGGTCCGCATCATGATGGTAATCCGTCCGGTTGAACGCGATGATCTGAGCCAGCTGCTGGCGCTGGCAGGCAAAACCGGCGGCGGGCTGACCTCGCTGCCGGTTGATAGCGCCACGTTGCAGGCGCGTATCGATCGATCGCTGCAAACCTGGCAGGATACGCTGCCGCGCGCCGAGCAGGGCTATGTGTTTGTGCTGGCCGACAGTGAAGACAACCGCGCAGTCGGGATTTGCGCTATTGAAGTGGCGGTGGGCCTGCAGGACCCCTGGTATAACTTCCGGGTCGGTACTCAGGTGCACGCGTCAAAAGAGCTGAATGTTTATGCCGCGCTGCCCACGCTGTCGTTGAGTAATGACCATACCGGCAGCAGTGAGCTGTGTACGCTGTTCCTTGATCCGGACTACCGCGACGGTAAAAACGGCTATCTGCTGTCTAAATCGCGCTTTCTGTTTATGGCTAACTTCCGCGAGCGCTTTATGGATCGCGTGGTGGCAGAGATGCGCGGCGTCAGCGATGAGCATGGCCATTCGCCGTTCTGGGACAGCGTTGGCAGCCGTTTTTTCTCGATGGAATTCAGCAAAGCGGACTTCCTGAGCGGTACCGGTCAGAAATCGTTTATCGCCGAGTTGATGCCAAAACACCCGCTCTATATCCACTATCTGTCGCCAGAAGCGCAGGCAGTCATTGGCCAGGTGCATCCTAAAACCGCGCCGGCCCGTGCCGTGCTGGAGGCGGAAGGTTTTCGCTACCTCAACTATGTCGACATCTTTGATGGCGGTCCGACGCTGGAGTGCGACATTGATCGGATCCGTGCGGTACGCAAAAGCCGGCTGCGCTGCGCTGAATCGGGCGAAAACCGCCACGATGCGCCGCTGTGCCTGGTTGCCAACAACAATTATCGCCAGTTCCGCGTGGCGCTGATCCCGGCCGAGGCTGACAGCGACTGTGTGCACCTGACAGATGAACAGATGCGGGCGTTACATTGCCAGCCGGGCGATAGCCTGCGCGTGGTGCCGCTCTGCAGCGAGGAGAAAAAAGCATGACCCACCTGATTAATGGAAACTGGCTGAGCGGCGAGGCTGAATCTCTGGTCAAATCTGACCCGGTAAGCGGTGAAACCCTGTGGCAGGGCCAGGCCGCCTCGCCGGCACAGGTCAGTGCCGCCTGTGAAGCGGCGCGCGCCGCGTTTCCCGGCTGGCAAAGCGGCCGTTTGCCGAGCGTCAGGCGACGGTAGAAAAATTTGCCGCGCAGCTGGAGGCCCACAAAGCTGAGCTGGCGGAAACCATTGCCCGTGAAACCGGAAAACCGCGCTGGGAAGCGCTGACTGAAGTCGGCGCGATGATTAATAAAATCGCTATCTCGATTAAGGCCTATCACAGCCGGACGGGTGAACAGTCGGAAGGTGAGAGCAGCCTGCGTCACCGTCCTCACGGCGTGCTGGCGGTGTTTGGTCCCTACAATTTCCCCGGACATCTGCCGAACGGTCATATCGTTCCGGCGCTGCTGGCCGGTAACTGCGTGGTGTTCAAACCCAGCGAGCTGACGCCGCTGACGGCTGAGAAAACCGTGCAGCTCTGGCTGGCGGCTGGCCTGCCCACCGGTGTGCTGGCGCTGCTGCAAGGCGGTCGGGAAACCGGTCAGGCGCTGGCTGCGGATAGCCAGATCGATGGCCTGCTGTTTACCGGCAGCGCGCATACCGGTTATCAGCTGCACCGTCAGTTTGCCGGCCAGCCAGAGAAGATGCTGGCGCTGGAGATGGGCGGTAACAATGCGCTGATAGTTGAAGATCCGGCTGATATTGACGCCGCGGTTCACATTGCGCTGCAGTCGGCGTTTATCACTGCCGGTCAGCGCTGCACCTGTGCGCGTCGGCTGCTGGTGAAACGCGGCGCGGCAGGCGATGCTTTTTTACAGCGGCTGGTGGAAGTGGCCGGTCGTTTGCAGCCGGGCCGCTGGAACGCAGAGCCGCAGCCGTTTATGGGCAGCGTGATTTCGACCGCAGCGGCAGAAAAAATTTATGGCGAATGGCAGCAGCGGGTCGCGGCGGGCGGCAAAGTGCTGCTGGCGATGCGCTGGCCGGATCGCCACAGCGCACTGCTGACGCCGGGCATTATTGAACTGACCGGCGTCGAAGATGTAGCGGATGAAGAGGTGTTTGGTCCATTGCTCGGGGTGATTCGCTATGACCATTACGATGATGCGATTGCGCTGGCCAACCAGACGCGCTACGGCCTGTCGTGCGGCTTGATTTCACCGTCGCGTCAGCAGTTTGATCAGCTGTTGCTTGAGGCACGCGCCGGCATCGTAAACTGGAATAAACCGTTGACCGGGGCGGCCAGTACCGCGCCGTTTGGCGGTATTGGAGCATCGGGCAACCACCGGGCCAGCGCCTGGTACGCCGCCGACTACTGTGCCTGGCCGATGGCCTCGCTGGAGACGCCGGATCTGACGCTGCCTGCCACGCTATCGCCGGGGCTTGATTTCGCCTGCGGGGAGACGGCCAAATGAAGGCAACAGAAGCGAACTTTGATGGGCTGGTGGGTTTAACTCACCATTATGCCGGTCTGTCGTTTGGTAATGAGGCCTCGACGCGTAATCAGCTGCAGCCGTCGAATCCCCGTCTGGCGGCGAAGCAGGGCCTGCTGAAGATGAAGGCGCTGGCGGATATGGGCTATCTGCAGGGTGTCATTCCTCCCCATGAGCGGCCAAATATTGCGGCACTGCGTCAGTTAGGCTTCAGCGGCAGCGATGAGCAGGTGCTGGCCCGCGCCGGTAAAACCGCACCGGGTTTACTCTCGGCCGCCAGTTCCGCTTCGGCGATGTGGGTAGCAAATGCTGCCACGGTTTCGCCGTCGGCTGACAGTGGTGATGGCCGGGTCCATCTGACCGTCGCTAACCTCAACAACAAGTTTCATCGGGCGATGGAAGCGCCGGAGACCGCGTTACTGCTGCGCGCCATTTTCCGCGATAGCCACCATTTTACGGTGCATGATGCTTTGCCGCAGGTCGCGATGTTTGGCGATGAAGGCGCGGCCAACCATAACCGGTTTGGCGGAGATTATGGTGAGCGCGGCGTGCAGCTTTTTGTTTATGGTCGCGACAGCAGCCACGAAGGGATGGCGCCGCAGCGTTATCCGGCCCGCCAGACGCGCGAAGCCAGTGAAGCGGTGGCGCGATTGCATCAGCTCTCACCCGATCATCTGCTGTTTGCCCAGCAAAACCCGGCGGTTATCGATCAGGGCGTGTTTCATAATGATGTGATTGCCGTCAGCAATCAGCAGATGCTGTTCTGTCATCAGCACGCCTTTGTCGATCAGCCTGCGTTACTGGCCGAGCTACAGGCGCGGGTAGCGGGATTTGTGGCGCTGGAAGTACCGGAAAATCGGGTATCAGTGAAGGATGCGGTTAACACCTATCTGTTCAACAGCCAGCTGCTGAGCCAGCCCGACGGTAGCATGCTGCTGGTGCTGCCAGAAGAGTCACGTCAGCACGCGGGCGTCTGGGATTATCTGTGCGAACAGGTGGAAAGCGGCGGTCCGCTGAAGGCATTGAAGGTGTTTGATCTGCGTGAAAGCATGTATAACGGAGGCGGTCCGGCCTGCCTGCGCTTGCGGGTGGTGCTGACGCCACAGGAGCAGCAGGCGGTCAATCCGGCGGTGATGATGAACGATCGGCTATTCGCCACGCTTAACCAGTGGGTTGATCGTCACTATCGCGATCGCCTGACTCAGGCCGATCTGGTCGATCCTCAGCTGCTGCGCGAAGGACGTGACGCGCTGGATGAATTGACGAAGCTGCTAGACTTAGGAAATGTGTACGCATTTCAGCAGTGAAGGGCGCGGCAGCAGAGGCTGCCGCTCGCTTCAGGCCAAAAGGAGGAACGATGCAGGACTTTTTACAGCAAACGCTGTCCGGCGAGGCGCCGCGTAAGCGTAGTGGTGAAACGGCGCATCTTCGCTGGCAATGGTTATATCACGGCATTCTGTTAATGGAACCGACAGTGCAGGTCAAACAGGCGCTGGTGCTGTCCGCGGGCGTTCATGGCAATGAAACCGCGCCGGTCGAAATACTCAATCAGGTGATCACGCCGCTGTTACGCGGTGAGAAGCCGCTACAGCAGCGGATGCTGGTGATCCTCGGGAATCCCTCTGCGCTGCGTACCGGCAAGCGTTACATCCGCTATGACATTAACCGGCTGTTTGGTGGACGCTGGCAGCAGATTGATGACGGCGATGAAGCCCGTCGCGTGCTGCGGCTCGAACAGACGCTGGAAACCTTCTGGCAGGTCGGTGAGTGTGATGAGACGCGCTGGCACCTCGATATGCACACCGCGATTCGCGGCTCTTATCACCCTCGATTCGGCGTGATGCCGCACAATGAACGTCCGTGGCCGCCAGAGTTTCTTCACTGGCTGGCGGCGGCCGGACTGGAGGCACTGGTGTTCCACCGTTCGCCCGGCGGCACCTTTACCCATTTCAGCTGTGAACATTTTGGCGCGGCCAGTTGCACGCTGGAGTTAGGGAAAGCGTTGCCGTTCGGCGCTAACGATCTCAGCCAGTTTAGCGCTACGCAACAGGCGCTGGCGGCGCTGCTGTACGGCGATACGCTGCCGCAGCCGCTGGCACCCCCGCGTCACTATCGGGTGGCGCAGCAGATTACCCGGCTGAGTGAAAACTTTCAGCTACACATGTCACCGGAAACGCTGAACTTCACCGCGTTTCCACAGGGCACGCTGCTGGCGGAGGACGGCGAGACCCGTTATTACGTCCAGCAGGCGCGTGAGTATGTGCTGTTCCCTAACCCCAATGTGGCTGCCGGGCTGCGTGCCGGATTGATGCTGATTGAAGAGGGCGAACAGACCCAGGCGCTGCCGATCTGACGTGGTTCTTCACCATCCAGCAATAAGCGGGAGTTTTGCTTCCGCTTTTTTGACTTAACCCTTACACTCTCCGCACACCTCTCCATGATTTCTGCCAGATTCGCTTTAAATTCATAAACTTTTGCAATTCCTCACGCCTTTCTTCGCATTCTCTTCATGATTGCCGAATTTTTGTCTTTTATGCTTTCACGGCTTTACTCAGCCTCTGAGTAGTTGACGTTCGGCGTCGTATGCTTGTTTCCGAAGACGCGACAGAGTGCTGTCGTCATAATCCCGAATCAATAAGGACACTATTATGCGCAAACTGACTTCCCTGTTACTGGCTTCTTCACTGGCATTTGGCGCGGCCAGCGCTGTTCACGCCGCCGCTGATAACCTGACTCCACCGCCAGCCGGCAGTGAAAAAGCAATGCATAAGCCGCCAATGCGTCACGGCATGGAGATGATGTTTAAAGGTCTGAACCTGACCGACGCGCAAAAAAACCAGATGCGCGACATCATGAAAGAGAGCCACAAAGATATGAAGCGTCCGTCGCTGGAAGAGCGCCGTGCGATGCACAGCATCGTTGCCGCTGACAGCTTCGACCAGAGCAAAGCGGAGGCTCAGGCGGAAAAAATGACCGCCAATGCGAAAGAGCATGCGCTGAAGATGCTGGAAACCCAGAACAAACTGTACAACGTGCTGACGCCAGAGCAGAAGAAGCAATATAACGCCAACTTCGAAAAGCGTCTGACGGAGAAACGTCCGCACGATGACAAAATGGCACCGCCAGCCGCACCCGCTGAATAATTTTCGTTAAGCGAACGGTCTGAGACCGCCGGCCTTGTCCACTGACAGTGAGTGGACAGCGTCGGCGGTTTTTTTTGATCAGAGCGGCTGAATAGGGTAATCGCCTGACAGAATAGGGCGGCAGAGGATCTTGTAGCCATCATGATCGAAGCCGCCTTTAGTACGCTTCAACTTCTTCGCCTCCTCCATACTGCTGACCGATCCCAGATAAAACCAGTGATCGATGACGTGGATTTGGGTCATATGTTTACCTTCTTCAACCAGCCCGACCGCACCCTGCCACGGCCAGCAAAACACCCGCACATTTTCCAGCGCTTCCAGTAACCGATCCTGATGATCGCTGACCGGCTCCTTGCCGCAGCAGGCACCGGCACAGCGGCGCAGCGCGGAACGGAAGCAGCCGCGCTGCGCACTGAGCGCTTCCAGCCCCAGCAGGCCGTGGCAGAGTTGATACTCATCGGCCAGCTGTTTCAGCCGTTCCAGCGCGGCAAAGCGGCTGCGATAGAGGCCAAACAGGTTGGGTGACTGGCTGAAGTCGAGATCTTTGGCGTAAACCACCTGCGGTTTACCGTCGGTGATCTGCAACGAGCAGAGCTGACGATTCTTACGCAGACGCTTGTTAAACAGCGGCTGTTGCGTTTTGATCATCTGCGCTTCCAGCAGCAGCGCGCCGAGATCGCCTGCGGTCGGGATCCAGCTGACGCGCCGCGACTGGCGCAGCATTTTTGCTTCATCCGCGGTGCGGAAATGGGACATCACTCGCGAGCGCAGATTGACGCTTTTGCCAATGTAGAGCGGCAGCGAATCACTTTCGCCGTGGAAGGTGTAAACGCCAGGCTGATTGGGCAGGCCTTCCAGCCACTCACGCAGGTGTTCGGGATATTGATAAATTGCAGCCGCGTCGAACTCGAGGCGGTGCGTTGCAGCACGTCTGACCAAGATGGACTCCATTTACTGGTTGTCCATACAGCATAACAGGCAGGTGAAATGATCGCCAGCCGTCTGCTCAGAGACGCCGCGTCGCCAGCCAGCAGATAAGGGAACCGAGGGTGATCATCGCGACTCCTTGCCAGAATGCCAGCGGCGGCGTCAGGCCCAGCCATAACGAAGCCAGCAGTGCGGACAAAACCGGCGTGAAGTAGGAGGCGGTCGCTAGCAGCGTCAGATTGCCGTGTTGAATGCCGTGGTTCCACGCTGAATAGGCAATGGCGGTCGACGCCCCGATAAATAACACTTGCAGCAGCGGCGCCAGGCTAAACGTCATCGGTGCCGCTGGCGCGCTCAGTAAGTATTTAAGCCACAGTGCCATCGCGGTCAGGATAAAAAACAGCGTTACCCCATTCGCCCCTCTGGCGTAGCGACGGGTGACATTATTGTAGAGTGCCCAGGTGACGGCGGCGATAAAGGCCAGCGAATAGGCGGTGGGGTTACGCAACAGGTTCTGCCACATCAGGCCGGGTGAACCGCCGCCGTTGGCTTTCATCACCCAGAAAATGCCCAGCAGAGAGAGCGCCAGTCCCGGCCACAGCCACAGGCGAAAACGCTGCTGGTTAAATGGGATCGCCAGCACCACGGTGAGACAGGGCCAGAGATAGTTAATCATCCCCAGCTCCAGCGACTGGCTGCGATCGCTGGCCAGCCCAATTGCCAGCGCCAGACAGATTTCATAGCCGACAAACAGCGCGCCCCCGATAGCTAAATAGGCGGCGGGGATCGCACCCGGTTTTGGCAGACCGCGGGTAACACACAGTAGCAGGGCGGTGGTGGTATAGATCAGTGCAGCGCCGCCGGTGGGGCCAAAGGCTTCGCTGACGCTGCGCAGCAGGCCAACGGTGGTACTCCAGAGCAGAATGGCAGTCAGACCGATCAGGGTGGCGCGTGGGACAGGAGCAGGCATGTCACTCTCAACCGGGTAAGGCGCTAAAGCTCCCTTGCCGCAGCAAGGGAGGAG
>MIEI01000018.1 GCA_002095305.1 Pantoea brenneri | reverse complement strand
CCGGACCGGTCGCGGCCCGCATCGGCATGAACGCCGTTTACCGGCTGTCACTGTTGGGCATGGCGCTGCCGCTGCTGATGGTCGCCTTCAGCCACGGTTATTCAGCAGGCTTGCTGATTGCGGTGGCCTGCTGCGGTGCAGGTTATGTCACGCTGTCAGGCGTGCTGCTGGTATGGGGCGCGCAGGCGACCGAAGAAACGCCGGCTACCGGCGTCGGTATCCTGTTTTTCATGCTGGCTGTCGGTCAGGTGATTGGATCGCTGCTGTTTGGTCAACTCTACGCCGCGGCGGGTGCCGTTATTGCCCTGCTGCTGTTTGCCGCCAGCGCGTTACTGCTGCTATTTTTTGCCCCGCAAGAAGCCGCACGGTGTGAGAGCAAAAAAAAACCCGCACGCTGCGGGTAAAAGTTCGTTACAGAGAAACTCTGTTCTGTTTCGGCAGCACGTCTGGGGCGAAGTTCATTTTTTCTCAGCCGACTCTTTTAAACCAGCCGGCTATTTATGCCGCTGGCAGTATCAGCGGCGAATAAACTCGCTCTGCGTCGGAAGGACTATTACGGCTGGGCAGGCTGACAGGTCAGATAACACGAATATTTTTAATTCTCGGATTTATCGTCTGGTTTAACAGGTCCTGTTCCGGCCCAAGATAATAAGGCACGGCGCACTGCTTGCCATCTTTGGTGAAAATAACCTGATTGTCATGCAGAAACAGCGCAGTGAAATGGCCTAATACCACACCATTTAATTCAAAGCAGTGTTTTCTTGCTTCACGAAGCCCCTGCTTACTATTAAGAAAATCAACAAATCGCATCACGCTGCGTCTCCCCTGGCGAATTTCATCCGCTCTGCTTTTTTATTAAACAGAGACCCGGCGAAGGATAATAGCCGTAAGCGCAGCGCGGATCATTAAAGTCGCGCGGTTTTCAGAATAGGCTTAATGGCGAATAATCAGCCGGACTGAACAGAGCAAATAATCTCAGTCCTGCCCGCTTAACAGTGCTGGCGGGGTCATCATAGGAAATACTTATGCTTCGGTCTGCGCATATTGCGCCGGGAAAGCGCGCGCCTTATGGTGGTTTTCACTGAGCGCACCCGGGACAGAATAGCGAAGAGGCAGGAGATGGAAATTTTTGAGGCGGATGAGCGTCATATTGCGGCGATTCAGCAGATTTATGCCTGGCATGTGCTTAACGGTACCGGTTCCTTTGAAACCGTGCCGCCGGATGAGGCGGAGATCGGTGAGCGTCTGAACAAGATTAAACAGGCGGGCCTGCCGTGGTTTATTGCCGTCGGTGACGGCGCAGTTCTCGGCTTTTGCTATCTGGCGCCCTATCGTCCGCGCCACGCCTACCGTTATACCCTCGAAGACTCAATTTATATCGATCCGCAGTTTCGTCAGCGCGGCGTCGGCTCGCGTTTGCTGCGCCATGCCATTAGCTGGGCAGAACAGGCGGGATACCGACAGTTGATTGCCAACGTCGGTGATAGCGATAACCGCGCGTCGGTCGCACTGCACTGTGCGGCAGGCTTTGAAATGGTCGGCACACTCAGGTCGGTCGGCTTCAAACATGGCCGCTGGCTTGATACCGTTTTCCTGCAGCGCGCACTCGGCGTGGCTGATTCGGTGCTGCCCGCCGACGGCTAAATCACGGCGGGAATAATAAAGGCAGCCAGGCCTCGTTCACCGCTGATAAAGCTTCTGGTAATGTGTGCGGACAAAAGCAAAAAATCCGGAAGCCTTTATGTTGTCGACAATCATTTACCGCAGCCATATCGCCGGGCATGTTCCGGTTAAATCACTGTTTGATTTGGCGGTAAAAGCTAACAAGATCAATGAATCATCCAGCATTACCGGCATCCTGCTGTTTAATGGCACCCACTTTTTTCAGGTGCTGGAAGGCCCGGAACAGGCGGTAAAGGCGATATACAGCCGGATTTGTCAGGCCCCGCGTCATCATAATCTGGTGGAACTAATGCGCGATTATGCGCCATTACGCCGGTTCGGCAATGTCGGCATGGAGCTGTTCGACCTGCGACAACATGACAAAGAGACGGTGCTGGAGGCAGTGCTGGCAAAATGCACCACCAAATTCCAGCTCACCTATGCCGATCGCGGCCTGCAGTTCCTGCGGACCTTTGTCGAAGCCCGCGAAAAAGAGAACTATTTCGAGATCCCTGACGCCAGCAGCTGGACCTTTATCCACGATGAATCCGCCGGGCGCGACGGTGAAGCGGCGCTGCTGGTCTCTGATGAGGTCAGTTTTGCCTTTCAGCCGATTGTCGATCCCTTCGCCTGTGAGATTGTGTCGCTGGAAGCGTTGCTGCGCGGCCCGCAGGGTGAACTGCCGCTCGACTATTTCTCCCGACTGTCACGCGACGAGATTTATCTCACCGATATCCGATCTAAAAAGATCGCCTTTGCTCAGGCAAAGCAGCTGGGCATTGAAGGCCTGACGCTGTCGATTAATCTGTTGCCGATGTCGCTGGTCGAGGTGCCTGACGCGGTGCCGTTCCTGCTGAATGAGATTGCAGCGCAGGGGCTGGTACCTGAGCAGATCATGGTAGAATTTACGGAAAACGAAGTAATCTCACGGCTTGATGAGTTCGAAGCCGCGATCAAGCAGTTAAAAGCAGCCGGTATCAGCCTGGCGCTTGATGATTTCGGTGCCGGTTTTGCCGGCCTGTCGCTACTGACCCGGATCCAGCCCGATAAGATTAAGATCGACCGCAACATCATCAGTGGCGTACATAAGAGCGGCCCGAAACAGGCGATCATTCACGCCATTCTGAAATGCTGCTCCTCACTGGAAATCTCGGTTATTGCGGAAGGGATTGAACAGCCAGAAGAGTGGATGTGGCTGGAAGCGGCGGGTGTTTCGCAGTTCCAGGGCTTTCTGTTCGCGAAAGCTAAACTCAATGGCATCGCGCCGGTTGCCTGGCCCGAACTGAGCCAGAGCTGAAACCACAACCAAAGCCAGCGCTAAACAGAGTCTCGCGCCCTGCGATTTAGACGAATCTGATCTCCCCCGCCTTGCCGGATCGCCCTGGTGCTGCTAAAAAATAAGCAGCACCGGGTGATGATCTTCATCTCACTGTCATCTCACCGCTGCACAGTCAGCTATTATTATTTCGTTATTATCATCGATGTTTAGCAGTCAGATGTTCAGTGTTTAGGCCGACGCAGCGCGCCATGCTTGCGACGTGACTCCCAGGGACAGCATTTGAGGAACTGAATGAAGCAAATCATCCGCGGTGATAAAGAACCCGCCCATATCCTGGCCGCGACTCGCGCGCTTGAAGCGCACTACTCGCGCTACGGTGAAGGCAACAAATACCATCCCATCATCTATTCCATCGCCTATCGCAGCCGGTTTTACCAGGTTGAAGTCATTACCCGCCGTGAAACCATGGTCGCTACGGTGATTACCGGGGTGCGCAATCTGACCCATCTTTCTGGCGCAGCCTGATACCGACCGATCCCGTCAAAAATCACAGGGGCCCCGGCCCCTGTTTCATTCGTTCCCGC
This sequence comes from Pantoea brenneri, assembly GCA_002095305.1. Lineage (GTDB taxonomy): Bacteria > Pseudomonadota > Gammaproteobacteria > Enterobacterales > Enterobacteriaceae > Pantoea > Pantoea brenneri. Next base: position 64,460 of record MIEI01000018.1, on the reverse strand, counting down.
CTCAGCGGCGGTAAAGCGCATTAGCCGGATAAATCGCACCAAGCACGCTCTTTTCGCGCGCGCCTGTCACGGCTGGCAGGTTGCCCGGCAAGCCGGAAAGCGTGCGAAAGGCCAGCCAGGCGAACGCCAGCGCTTCCATATCATCGCCACTGATGCCCGCAGCATCGGTGGTGGTCACTTCCGTGCCCGGCAGATGCGTCGCCAGACGCGCCATCAGCAACGGATTGCGGCTGCCCCCGCCACACACCAGCAGGCGATCGCAGCCATCGTTGAGCTGCACCTGCTGAGTGATGGTGATGGCGGTGAGTTCCACCAGAGTCGCCTGCACGTCCTGCGGTGCCAGTCCCGGGAAATGGCGCAGATGCTGCTCCAGCCAGCCGAGATTAAAATGTTCACGGCCGGTGCTTTTCGGCGGCGGCAGCGCAAACCATGGCTCACGCAGCAGTGCCTCCAGCAGCGCCGGGATCAGCGTGCCGCTGCGTGCCCACTGGGCATCTTTGTCGTAGGCTTTGCCCTGATTGCGCCAGATCCACGCATCCAGCAGCATGTTGCCCGGTCCGGTGTCAAAACCGCGCACCGGCTGACCCGGAAACAGCAGCGAGAGGTTGGCAATGCCGCCGATGTTCAGCACCATGCGACGCTCCGTGGCATCCATTAAGAGCGCCTGGTGGAAGGCCGGTACCAGCGGTGCACCCTGCCCGCCGAGCGCCATATCGCGGCGGCGGAAATCCCCGACCACGGTAATGCCGGTCGCCGCGACAATCTGGTTATTATCGCCAATCTGCAGGGTGTTCGGGGCGTCGCTTTGCGGCTCATGCCAGACGGTTTGCCCGTGACAGCCGATCGCTACCACGTCGCTCGCCTCCAGCGATTCGCGTTTCATGAGCGTCAGCACCGCCTCAGCAAACAGCTGGCCCAGACGGGTATCCAGCTGGCCCAGCTGTGAGAGCGTCAGGCTCTGGCCCTGGCAAACCGCCAGAATAGCCTGACGTAACTCGGGTGGCATCGGATGGCAATAGCTGGCCTGCTGCGCCACCAGATTCTCATCAATCGCCGCCAGTACCACATCCACCCCATCCAGGCTGGTACCTGACATCACACCAATATAACGTCCTGATTTCATAGCCATTGATTTTTCCCCGCTGGGTGTGCGATTCATCTGTGATTAGCCTGACAAATTACGTGGGCTAATTCTATGATTAATTTGTTTTTTTCTCAGAGATAGCGCACAGATAACGCAATGGGACACTTTTTTTTCTGCCGATTGAATTATTGTTAACCTTGCGCAGTCTATGCTTCGTCCCACCGTGTTTTATTCGGACAAGGATTAATTTGCCAGGTTTGTGTCTTATACTGTGTGCAGGATATCGCGATAAACGTGGCGCCTTCTCGACTAAAGGAGTTTCAAATGATTAAGCGTGTAGTTGTGGTCGCTTTGACCGGTATGATGCTGGCAGGTTGTAGCAACACGAGTACGCTGTCGGGTGATACCTACAGCGCCAGTGAAGCTAAACAGGTGCAGAGCGTCTCTTACGGCACACTAGTCTCGGTTCGTCCGGTGAAAATTCAGGGCGGTGATGAGAGTAATGTGATTGGCGCTATCGGCGGTGCCGTGCTCGGTGGCTTCCTGGGTAATACCATTGGCGGTGGCAGCGGCCGGAGCCTGGCAACAGCCGGCGGTGCAGTACTGGGCGGCGTTGCCGGTCAGGGCGTACAGGGCGCAGTGAACAAAACTGATGGTGTCGAGCTGGAAATCCGTAAGGATGATGGCAACACTATCATGGTAGTGCAGAAGCAAGCCGCAACGCGCTACTCTGTGGGTCAGCGTGTCGTGATGGCGTCGAATGGCAGCCAGGTGACAGTTTCACCTCGCTAATCTGCATGATGCAGAAAAAACCGACGCCTGGGCGTCGGTTTTTTTATTTCTCGCGATGCTGTAATTCGAGAATGTTTTTTTCAAGCCGGGCAATCAGCGTCACCATCTGATTGATCTCTTCACGGCTGATGCCAGATAAGATGTCATCCCGCGTAGCATCAATCACGCTCTCAACCTGTGCGATAATCGGCTCCGCCTGTTGCGTCAGCTTGATGCGCTTGGCGCGACGATCGTTGGCGCAGGTCGAACGGGTAATCAGTCCCTTCTCCTCCAGCTGGTCCAGCGTACGCACCAGTGAAGGTTGTTCGATACCGATGGCTTTGGCTAACTGAATCTGTGACTGCTCTGGCGGCAGTTGATGAATATTGTGCAGCGTTACCCAGTGAGTCTGAGTCAGCTCAAGCGGTTTTAATCGCTGATCAATCAACGCGCGCCAGATGCGCACCAGTCGAGATAAATCCGTTCCGAGGGGCGTATCCATTTCATCTCCTTATAATTAGCTTGCTAGCTATCAAGCCAGATTTTACACTATTCTGCGAGTTTACAGGACAAATTACAAATCCCGGGCCAGCGCGCCGTTGCGCGGCATCCCCTTCAGACTGCCGCTCGGGTTACTTAAGGATATTGAAACGTGCTCACCAACGTCTTCTCCAGTGCCAAACCGCTGACTGATCTGGTGGTAGGCGCCTCGCTGTTTTTCCCGCCGATCTTCAAAGCGGTGATACTCGGCTTCCTGGTCTGGCTGCTGATTCACCCGCTGGTGCGCGGCTGGATCTATTCTGGTGATATCTGGCATCCCACCTTGTTTGATCTCTCCCTGTTTGTGCTGTGCGTTACCGCTGCACTCTGGCTCATCGGTCACGGATAATCGTATGAAATTCAACGCGGTAAAATACTTTTCAACCCTGATTGTGTTTGCGCTGGCGCTGCTGGCCGCCGGCTGGATGTGGAACTACTATATGCAGTCGCCCTGGACCCGCGACGGCAAAGTGCGCGCCGAACTGGTCGATATTACGCCTCAGGTCTCCGGCCGCATTACGCAACTGCAGGTGAAAGACAATCAGTTCGTTCACCGCGGTCAGCTATTGCTGACGCTCGATCCGGTGCCGTGGCAGATTGCGCTCGACAACGCCGATGCCCAGCTCAGCAAAGCGCAGGCCGATCTGGCCCGGGCGCAACACGAATTTAACCGGCGTAGCCGCCTGCCGCGCAATGTGATCTCAGCCGAAGATCTCGATGCCGCACGGCTGGCAGCCAATGCCGCCGCGGCCAGCGCCAAAGCCGCCCAGTCAGAGCTGGATCGGGCGCGCTGGAATCTGCAACAGACCACTATCACCGCGCCGACTGACGGCTGGATCACCAATCTCACCCTGCGGCCCGGCAACTATGCCACCGCGGGCAGCCCGCTGTTTGCGCTGGTGGATAGCCACTCTTATTACGTGGTGGGCTATTTCGAAGAAACCAAACTGCGCCACATTCGTCCGGGTGCGGCGGCCCAGGTGGTGCTGTATAGCAATGGCGCACGGCTCCAGGGTCAGGTCGACAGTATTGGTCGCGCCATCTACGACCAGAGTATTGAGACGGACAGCGGCCTGGTGCCGGACGTCAAACCCAACGTGCCCTGGGTACGGCTGGCGCAACGGGTGCCGGTGCGGATTCATCTCGATCCGCTGCCAGCGGATGTGCCACTGGTGGCGGGAACCACCTGCACTATCACTATTCAGCCATGAATTTTCAGTGGCTGGCGTGGGATCAGTTGCCGTGGATTAAGGCTAACGCTAATCAGTGGCGCTATGCATTGCGCAACGCCATTGCTATGTGTCTGGCGCTCAGCATCGCCTATGGACTGGATCTGGATGAGCCTTACTGGGCGATGACCTCAGCGGCGGTGATCAGCTTTCCTACCGTCGGCGGTGCCATCAGTAAGAGCCTGGGACGGATTGCTGGCAGCCTGCTTGGGGCCAGCGCCGCCCTGCTGATCGCCGGGCATACCCTGAATGAACCCTGGCTGTTTACCTTTGCGATTGCTGGCTGGCTGGGGTTGTGTACCGGCGTCGCCAATCATTATCAGAACAACGTCGCCTACGCCTTTTCGCTCGCTGGTTATACCGCCGCCATTATCGCCTTCAGCAGCGTTAACATTACCGATATCACCGATTTGTGGACCATTGCCCAGGCGCGGGTTTGTGAAGTGATATCCGGTATTTTATGTGCCGGCTTTATGATGATGGTGCTGCCGAGCACCTCGGATGGCGAGACCTTAATCACCTCGCTGAAGCAGATGCATGCGCGGCTGCTGGAACATGCGGTTTTGCTGCTGCAGCCGTCGGTCAGCGATAACATTCGTACCGCGCACGAGAACGTTATCAGCCAGATTCTGACCATGAACCTGCTGCGGATTCAGGCGTTCTGGAGTCACTACCGCTTTCGCCGGCAAAACAACGTGCTCAACTATGTGCTGCACCAGCAGTTGCGGCTTACCAGCGTGCTTTCCAGTCTGCGCCGCATGTTGCTGAACTGGCCCGACGCGCCCGATGCGCTGTTTGCTGCGCTGCAACAGCTGCTGGCGGAGCTGGGTAAACCGGAATGTGATAAATACCGGCTGGCGCGCATCCTGCGTAGCGTCACGCCGGCTGCTGATGGCGACTATCGCCAACGCGCCTTCTGTCAGCGGCTGCGCTACTTCTGCTGGATGTATCTCAACGTGCTGCGCTGGATCAGGCTGCTGGATCGGGCCGACGCCGATACCCGCTTCCAGCCGCCACCGGTTCCCGCACTGGCGCGCGATAGCGACAGCGCCGAAGCGGGCTGGAGTGCGCTGCGCACCTTTAGCGTCATCGTGCTCGGCTGCGCGTTCTGGATCAATACCCAATGGTCCTCCGGCGCAGCGGCGCTGACCTTAACCGCCATCGCCTGCGTGCTGTATGCCTCTTCGCCTTCACCGGGCGGCAGCGTTACCCTGCTGCTGAAAACCCTGCTCTGGCTGTTTGCATTCAGCTTTGTCATGAAGTTCGGTCTGATGGTGCAGATCAGTCAGCTGTGGCAGTTTTTGCTGCTGCTGTTCCCGCTGCTGGTGACGCTACAGCTGTTCAAGCTACAGCAAAAGCAGCGGGCGGGAATGTGGGGGCAATTTATCGTGTTTATGGGCTCGTTCATCGCCGTCACTAACCCGCCGACCTGGGATTATCAGGACTTCTTTAACGATAATATCGCCAAAGTATGCGGGGTGTTGCTGGCCTGGCTGGCGTTTCAGGTGCTGCGCCCCAGTTCAGATGCCCGTCGCAGCCGGCGTCATATCCGGGCGCTGCGGCTGGCGTTTCTCGACCAGCTCAGACGGCGTCCACGGCTGAGTGAAAGCCGGTTTGAATCGCAGATTTATCATCGCATCAGCCAGCTCAGTCACAGCCGGGATGAGCAGGCGCGCGTCTGGTTATTGCGCTGGGGAGTGGTGTTACTTAACTGCTCGCATATCGTCTGGCAGTTACGGCAGTGGCAGGCGGACTCCGCCACGCTGATGGAGGTGCGCGACAGCAGTCTGCAGAATTTACAGCGGATTATCAGCAGTCGCGGCGTGCAGCACAGTTCGCTGGACCAGATCCTGACGGAGCTGGAGAGGATGATCGCCACATTGCTGGCGCTGGGCAGTAATGAGGCCAGTGAACTGGCCGGTATTATCTGGCGGCTGCGCTGTTCGCTGGCCCAGTTGCAACAGGCGGTACCCGGCTGATTACTGGCAGTATTGCTGCTGTTGCCGGTTAAAGTCATCCTGTAACTGTTGCAGCGTTTTATGGCCCTCAAAGCGGGTTTTATCCACCTCGGTCATCGGTTCGATCACCAGCGCTTTTTCATCCGGCGAGAAGATAAAACGGCGGGTCAGTTCAGTGCCGGTAAAACTTTTACCCTGAATGCTGCCACAGACCATCGTCATGGTGCGCCGGGATATGGTGGTTTCAATGAAATTGGTCTCGGTGGCGCTGCGGAACACCTGCTCACAGCCCTTCGCTTCCAGCTTCCGCACCGTATTGCGGCTCAGCCATTCACGCCCTTTAGCGATATTTTCACAGGTGCTGCGCATCGGGCTGGTATCAATCGTGCGCTGTAGCTCACGCCCGGTTTCCGTCACCAACTGTGTATCGTTGGGTTTATCGCACCCCACCAGCAGTAAGCACAGCAGTAATGCGCCCTTGAATTTCATACTCCTGCTCCTTGACCCTTCGCGCTTTCTTACCTGAATCAATATCATAGGGGGGAAATCTGCGGGATGGTACAACAATTCATAAACAGGCGGGAAGAAAAGCGGGCGGCAGGCTTTCACCGCCCCAAAACTCAGATAACACCGCAGGCAAAGCGCGCGCCGCCGCCGCCCAGCGGTTGAGGATGATCGGCATGGTTATCGCCGCCGACATGCACCATTAGCGCTTTCCCCTTAATCTCGCTCAGTGATTTGAGGCGCGGTGCCAGTACCGGGTAGCCGGCGTTGCCTTTGTCATCGATATACAGCGCCGGCAGATCGCCAGCATGTCCGTCGGCATAGGGACCGAGATGTTTGCCGCTGTTGGCCGGATCAAAATGTCCTCCTGCCGCACCGGCCGCCACCACTTTCCCCTGTGATTCACCCGGCTCACAGCTGCCCTTCGCATGCACATGGAAACCGTGAATGCCCGGCTGCAGCCCTTTCAGGTCCGGGGTGAACTGTAAGCCATACTGCGTCTCTTCAATCGTCACGCTACCGAGCGATTTGCCAATCCCCTCCGCCGTAACCTGATGGAGGGTAACCTGCTCGCTGGCCGCCGAGGCCGCACCGCAGGCAAGAAGGCTGATAGCGCAACTGCTTTGAGTTTCATTGTGACTCCTTTGAGGTACCAGGGTAAGGCATAAGCCTGGTACCGGTTGCGCTATTCTGCCGAAGATTGACGCAGTTTTACGCTTCAGGGCACATCAAAGCCTAACGCCGCCTTACGGATGCGGAACCATTGCTGACGCGTCAGCGATAAGTTTACCGCCGCCGCCGCTTCGCTGACGCGCGCCGTTTTACCTGAACCAATAATCGGCAGCGGTTTACTCGGCAGCATCATTATCCACGCATACACCACCTGCTCGAGGCTGCTGGCACCGGTTTCCTGACGAATGACCTCCAGCTCGTCACGCAGCGGCTGATAATGAGGATCGTTAAACAGCCGGCCACCGCCAAGACAGGACCAGGCCATCGGCCGGAAACGTAACTGCTGGCACTGATCCAGCGTGCCATCCAGCAGCAGATTTTGTTGTACCGGCGAGATCTCCAGCTGATTAGTGACCAGCGAAAACGGCAGACGTGACTGCAGCAGCGCAAACTGTGCCGGGGTGAAGTTGGACACGCCGACGTGCAGCACTTTTCCGCTCTGGTGCAGAGACATAAAGGCTTCGGCGACTTCATCGGCATCCATCAGCGGATCGGGACGGTGGATCAGCAGCAGGTCGAGGCGATCGGTACCAAAGTGGCGCAGTGAATTTTCAGCACTTTGCAGGATATGGGCTTTACCGGTGTTGTAATGACCGATCTGATGCTCAGGGCGGGCGCGGGTAGCAATGCCGCATTTGGTGACGATCTGGAGGCGCTCACGCAGGCCCGGTGCCAGCTTCAGCGCCTCGCCAAATGCGGCTTCGCACTGATAATCGCCGTAGATATCCGCGTGGTCGACGGTGGTAATGCCGAGGCTCAGATGGTGTTCAATAAACGCCACCCGCTGTTGCGGCGACATGCCCCACTCCATCAGCCGCCAGTAACCCATAATCAACGGTGAAAAAACCGGACCCTGCGACGCGATGGCTTGCGGTTGTAACATAACGATCTCCCTGTGGCACGATGGCTGCAATAAATGTGTCAGAGAGTATAACGGAAAGCGAGAGACCGTCAGAACAAGCTCGGCTGATGTGGATCAAGCGGCTCCTCTTTATTCTGTTGCCGCTGCAGGCGCAGACGACGCTGATAACAGAGACGCAACACCTCACGCTTTTGCGAATCGCTAAAGCGCATCCAGTTGAACCGCTCATCACGGCTGCGTAAACATCCCAGACAATAGCCGCGGGCATCGCTCTGGCAGATGCCACGACAGGGACTGGGAACCGGGAAAAATTCAAGCTGCTCGGCCACCACGACTCCGGATTGAGAGAGTGAAACAGTCTATTGAAGAGATCTTAGCCGGTTTGTGCAACAAATAAGCATAAACTCACCCAATTTCTCTTTAATAACCCCAATACACTGAACACTCTGTGCCAAATGGGAGCGACTGGCATTGCATTAGACCGACTGGTCTACTAACCTGATGGCCATGAACAAGACGCAACAACGCAATGAAACCCGCGAACACCTGCTCCGCATCGGTGAGCAGATCTGTCTGCAACGCGGTTTTACCGGAATGGGCCTCAGCGAACTGCTGACCCAGGCGGAAGTGCCGAAAGGCTCTTTCTACTATTACTTCCGTTCCAAAGAGACCTTTGGCGTGGCGTTGCTGGAGCGCTATTTTGCGCGATTCCTGCAGGATGTTGAGTTACAGCTGAATCAGCCCGACGGTACGCCGCGCGAGCGTCTGCTTAACCATTTCCGGGCGGCAGAGCAGCTGTTCACTCAGCAGGGGCACATCGTGGGTTGTCTCGGCGTGAAGGTTTCCGCTGAGGTCTGCGATCTCTCTGAACCGATGCGCGATGCGCTGCAACAGGGTGCGGCAAAAATTACTGCCCTCTATGCGCGCACGCTGAGCGCCGCTGCGCAGCAGGAGTCGCTGTCGTTACCGCACCCTCCGGAACAGATGGCTGAGTTGCTGTCACTGCTGTGGCTGGGTGCCAGTTTACAGAGCAAGATTTCCCGCGAGCCGCAGCCGCTGCGTCTGGCATTACGTACCATCGAACAGTGGCTGAAAATCCACTGATTTTTAAAAAGAGTGTTTGTAGACGACTGGTCTACTAATCAGGAGCTAATATGGCGAGTACCCAGCTGTTTCGTCCGCTGAAAGTCGGCGCGATTACCGTGCCAAACCGCGTTTTTATGGCGCCGTTGACCCGTCTGCGCAGTATTGAGCCAGGCGATATTCCTACCCCGATGATGGGCGAATATTACCGCCAGCGCGCCAGTGCCGGTTTGATCATTACCGAAGCCACCCAGGTCTCTTTCCAGGCGAAAGGCTATGCTGGTGCACCAGGCTTGCATACTCAACCGCAGATTGCGGCGTGGAAAGCGATTAACGAAGGCGTTCATCAGGCTGGCGGACACACTGCCGTGCAGCTGTGGCACACCGGCCGCATCTCACATAACAGCGTGCAGCCAGACGGTAAAGCACCGGTTGCGCCCTCCGCTATCGCCGCTGGCACCCGCACCTCGCTGCGTGCCGCTGACGGCAGCGTTTATCGCGAAGACACCTCGTTGCCACGTGAACTGACAGTGGCCGAAATTCAGCAGATCGTGGTCGATTTCGGTCAGGCGGCAGCCAATGCCCGTGAAGCTGATTTCGACCTGCTGGAACTGCACTCGGCGCACGGTTATCTGATCCATCAGTTCCTCGCACCGGGCTCTAACCAGCGTACCGACGAATATGGCGGCAGCATTGAAAAACGTGGCCGTTTTGCACTGGAAGTGGTTGATGCCGTGATCGCTAACTGGTCAGCCGACCGGATTGGTATCCGCGTATCGCCGATCGGCAGCTTCCAGAATCTGGATAACGGTCCGGATGAAGAAGAAGCGGCGCTGTGGTACATCGGTGAACTGGCGAAGCGCAATATCGCCTATCTGCACCTCTCCGAGCCTGACTGGGCCGGCGGTAAGCCATACAGCGACGCGTTCCGTGAGAAAGTTCGTAACCTGTTCCCTGGCGCAATCATCGGCGCGGGTGCCTACACCGTTGAGAAAGCGGACGACCTGATTGCGCGTGGTCTGATCGACGCGGTCGCGTTTGGTCGCGATTACATCGCCAACCCGGATCTGGTGGAGCGCCTGCAGCAGGATGCGCCACTCAACCCGCAGCGTCCGGAGAGCTTCTACGGCGGCGGTGCTGAAGGCTATATCGATTACCCAACGCTGTAAGAGAGCGGGCTGCCATCCGGGATGATGGCAGCCATTATTCATTGGCGATTTTGATCGCTATACTTAGCGCTTGTGTCATCCGGCGATGGCGTTTTGATTATTAAAGAGGATGTTATGCGTTTACTTCATACCATGCTGCGCGTTGGCGATCTGCAACGCTCAATCGACTTCTATACTCGCGTGCTGGGCATGCGCGTGCTGCGTCAGAGTGAAAATACCGAATATAAGTATACGCTGGCGTTTGTTGGCTATACCGAAGAGAGCGAAGGCGCAGTGATCGAACTGACCTACAACTGGGGCGTTGATAAGTATGACCTCGGTAACGCTTACGGTCACATCGCGCTGGGCGTCGACGACGTTGCTGCAGCCTGCGAACGTATCCGTAACGATGGCGGCAACGTTACTCGTGAAGCGGGTCCAGTGAAAGGTGGCTCAACCATCATCGCCTTTGTTGAAGATCCCGATGGTTATAAAATCGAACTGATCGAGAACAAACACGCCGGTCACGGCCTGGGCAACTAAGCCTGCTCTTCAGCCTGCCCTGTCGGGTGGGCTGACCTCTTCTGCTCCTCTTCATCTGCTGCACCCGGGCCAGATTTTTGCCATAATGCGCGCTGCCCTTTTTCTGCAATGAGATCCTGATGTCTGAATCGAATTCCCCCAATGCACTCAATCAACGTTTCCGTGGCTTCTATCCGGTGGTCATCGACGTCGAAACCGCCGGCTTCAACGCGCAGACTGACGCGCTGCTGGAGATTGCCGCTACCACGCTGAAAATGGATGATGAGGGCTGGATCCATCTCGACCAGACGCTGCATTTTCACGTTGAACCGTTTGTTGGATCGCTACTGCATCCTGAAGCGCTGGCGTTCACCGGTATCGATCCCAGCAATCCGCTGCGCGGCGCAGTGAGTGAATATGAGGCGCTGCACGCCATCTTTAAGATGGTGCGTAAAGGCATTAAGGATACCGGCTGCAATCGCGCCATTATGGTCGCGCATAATGCGACGTTTGATCTGAACTTCATGAACGCGGCCGCCGAGCGTGCCAGTCTGAAGCGCAATCCTTTCCACCCGTTTGCCACCTTTGATACCGCGGCGCTGAGCGGACTGGTGCTCGGACAGACCGTGCTGGCGAAGGCGTGTAAAGCCGCGGGTATGGCGTTTGACAGCACCCAGGCACACTCGGCGCTGTATGATACTCAGCAGACCGCTATTTTGTTCTGTGAACTGGTGAATCGCTGGAAACGGCTGGGTGGCTGGCCCCTGCCCTTCGCCGAAGGCGAAGCAGCCGCGAGCGCTGACTGAAGAATCTGCAATGAAAAAGGCCGACGCGATGTCGGCCTTTTTGTTTTATTCCGCTTCTTTAAACTTCTCTGCGGTCTCTTTAATCAGCGACTGCAGTTCACCGCGCTGGAACATCTCGACGATGATGTCACATCCGCCGACCAGTTCGCCATCAATCCACAGCTGCGGGAAGGTTGGCCAGTTGGCATATTTCGGCAGCTCTGCACGAATGTCTGGGTTCTGCAGAATATCCACGTAAGCAAAACGCTCACCGCAGGCTGACAGCGCCTGTACCGCCTGCGCAGAGAAACCGCAGCTTGGCAGTTTCGGGGAACCTTTCATGTACAGCAGGATCGGGTTTTCTGCGATCTGGCGCTGAATTTTTTCTACAGTACTCATAATTGCCTTCCTTAATTCGTCACTTCGTGTTTGTTTATTGTAGCGACTTCGCACCAGGACTGAAAACGAGATTTTGGGGGTTGCCCGATTAAATCGCCATGTTTGTTAAGTCCTCTTTTCGGCCCTGTTAACTCCCGATTATTAACTACAAGTAACATATTAATAATTTGCAATAGTTTTGTAGATATAAGACGCTGAAAATGCTCATTTTCAGCGCAAACGGGCGAGGCCGAAAGATTAATAAAAAAAGGCGTTACGGTTTTCAGGTGAACTGGACTAGAATGGCTTCGGCGCTGATCCTGGATCAGATTTTTCCCAACTTTGTCGCGGTGCGTAGTGGCCCTGACAACTTAACTAAAACCGGACTATGCGTTTAATCATTACGCTTTTCATCCTTGCCTTTGCGCAACTGTTCTTCAACATCGCTTCTGCTTCCCCGCAGGCGCCGGTGAATGTCAGTTCGCATAAAGCAGAGAAAAAGAGTGCGCGCGAAGATGAGCGCCGCAAGCGTCGCCCGTTGAAAACGTCGGCGAAGAAAACACGCGTCAGCCCGGTCCAGAAGCTCAAACTCAAAAAACAGAAAAAAAGCGAACTCACCGCCAGTCATCTTCCCGCAAAGAAAAGCAAAACCCTGCTCAAAACCGCCAGTAAGAAACGCTACGGCCATCAGCGTCTGCTTAAAACGGCTGACGCCAGCAGCAATGACAGCGGTGACACCGGCACCATTAAAATGAGCAAGTCACATCGCCAGCGCTACCAGAAGGCGCGCGAGACGGCGATGACCAAGTTGATGGGCCAGCTGGGTAAACCCTATCAGTGGGGCGGCACCTCACCGCACACCGGTTTCGACTGCAGCGGTCTGGTGTGGTACGCCTATAAAGATCTGGTTAAATTTAAGATCCCGCGTACCGCCAATGAGATGTACCACCTGCGCGACGCCGCGCCGGTAAAACGTGAGTCGCTGGAGAAAGGCGATTTAGTCTTCTTCCGGATTAATGGTCGCGGCACCGCCGATCACGTTGGGGTTTATCTCGGCAACGGCAAATTTATTCAGTCGCCACGCACCGGCAAAGATATTCAGATCAGTGCGCTGGGTGAAGATTACTGGCAGCGCCACTACATCGGCGCGCGTCGGGTGATGACGCCGAAAACCATTCGTTAAGCGGATTCGCTACGCGATTAACCAGACAGAGAAAAGCCGGGCGATGCCCGGCTTTTTCATTAGTGCAGCACAGCTGTAAAGCTAAAGGCGACAATCATCAGCAGACAGCCGACGGTAGTCATCAGGGCCAGTTTCAAATCTGTACTCATTTACCGCTCCTTAGTCACACATTTTGTAGGGATAAGCCATTTTCCCATACGGGCCGGTAAAAATCTCGTTTTATCCGTCCAGCCTTGTTAGAATCCTGCCTTTGTTGCGCAACGCGCGCAGCCCCGGTTCCGTTTGCTCTCCTTTTCAGGCGCTCATTACCCGCCAGACGCCTGTTTACCGGCCAGAAAAGCTGCATAATTGCGGAGAAAACCCTGAGCAGACGCAAACGTTTAACATTATGCTTATCATTGCGTTAGATAAGCCCTGGAGTCCGATTTTAATGGCAACAATTAAAGATGTGGCAAAACGCGCCGGCGTCTCAACGACCACCGTTTCGCACGTCATCAACAAAACGCGTTTTGTCGCTGAAGAGACGCGCAACGCCGTCTGGCAGGCGATTCAGGAACTGCACTATTCGCCGAGCGCCGTAGCGCGCAGCCTGAAAGTGAATCACACCAAAACGCTGGGCCTGCTGGCAACCTCGAGCGAAGCGCCCTACTTTGCTGAAATTATTGAGGCGGTGGAGAATCACTGCTTCGACAAAGGTTACACCCTGATTCTGGGCAATGCGCATAACGACCTGCAAAAGCAGCGAGCCTATCTCAGCATGATGGCGCAGAAGCGCGTCGATGGTTTGCTGGTGATGTGTTCTGAGTATCCGGACGATCTGCTGAAGATGCTGGAAGAAAATCGTAATATCCCGATGGTGGTGATGGACTGGGGCGAGTCACGCGCCGACTTCACCGACACGGTGCTGGATAATGCGTTTCAGGGCGGCTATCTGGCCGGACGTTATCTGATTGAGCGCGGTCACCGTGAGATTGGCGCGATTCCCGGTCAGATGGAGCGCAACACCGGCGGCGGACGTCATGCTGGTTTCCTCAAGGCGCTGGAAGAAGCCGGCATTCAGCCGCGTGCCGAATGGATCGTGCAGGGCGACTTCGAACCGGAATCAGGCTATCAGGCGATGCAGCAGATCCTGTCGCAGAAACAGCGCCCGACCGCGGTGTTCTGCGGTGGTGATATCATGGCGATGGGCGCGATTTGCGCCGCCGATGAGATGGGTTTGCGGGTGCCGCAGGACATTTCGGTGATCGGATATGACAATGTGCGCAACGCGCGCTACTTCGCGCCTGCGCTGACTACCGTGCATCAGCCAAAAGCACAACTGGGTGAGAAAGCGCTGGAGATGCTGCTTGACCGCATCACCAGTAAACGAGAGGTTTCTCAGACCATCGAAGTGCATCCGACGCTGATTGAACGTCGTTCCGTGGCTGACGGTCCGTTCCGCGACTATCGCCGTTAATCTTCGCTTAACCACTCCTGATTAAGCGTTTGCGCATCACCCAGATAGCTGAGTAACCAGCCAGTCGCCGGTGATGCGCGATCTTCCGCCCAGCTTACGCAACAGGGGCTGTCCGGAAATGCAACCGGCAACGTCAGCTCCACCAGCGCTCCGCTGTCCAGTAATGGCCGCGCCAGATGCCCCGGCACCATCGCCACACACAATCCCGCCAGCACGCAATCCAGGCCGGTCTGCCATTCCGGCACCACCAGACGACGCTGATTGTCGAGCGTCCACGTCATCCGGCGTGGCAGCGCGCGTGAGGTATCTTCCAGCACCAGCGACGGCCAGCTGCGCAGGGTGTCGTCATCAATCTGACTCACGCCAGTCAGCGGATGGTGGTTCGCCACCACGCAGCGCCAGTTGAGCGTCCCCATGTCGCGAAAGGCAAAGCGTCCGCCGACCGGTATCGCCTGAGTGGCGCCGATGGCCACTTCAACCCGATCATCCGCCAGCGCATCCCAGACGCCGTTAAACACTTCATAACTGATGTGCAACTCCATGTCGGGGAAATGGCGGTAAAAATCTTTGACTAACTGCCGGGTGCGCTGCGGCTTGACGATGCAGTCGACCGCAATACTCAGCTGTCCACGCCAGCCGTTAGCCAGCTGCTGACACTGGCGGCGGGTGGCGAGCATTTTTTTGATAACGCTGCGCCCTTCACGGACAAAATGCTCGCCAGCGGGGGTTAATACCACCTCGCGATGCTGGCGCTCAAACAGCGGTACCGCCAGCCACGTTTCCAGCTGACGCACGGTATAGCTGATAGCAGACGGCACCCGATGCAGCTCCTGCGCCGCGGCGCTGAAGCTGCCACCGCGCGCCACCGCATCCACCACCTCTAATGCATATTCTGACCACATAATCTGCCTTCAAATTTTTTAACAGCAACCGGCAAATATTAGCGTTTCACAGCGGCAAACGCACCTTTTACACTCTGCCGCGTTCAACCTGCAAAATGAGAATCAGATGTCACCGACAAAAGGATTTATGCCTTATCTCGCTCTGCTGAGCATGCTGGGCTTTTTAGCCACCGATATGTACCTGCCCGCCTTCGGCGCGATGCAGCAAACTTTTAACACCTCACCCGGCCTGATCAGCGCCAGTATGAGCCTGTTCCTGGCGGGCTTTGCCTGCGGTCAGCTGTTCTGGGGACCGCTGTCAGATCGCATCGGCCGCAAGCCGGTATTGCTGGCCGGACTGGCGCTGTTTGCCGTCGGCTGCGCCGGTATGCTGTGGGTCAATAATATCTATCTGATGCTGGCGCTGCGCTTTATTCAGGCGATCGGCGTCTGTGCCGCAGCCGTTAGCTGGCAGGCGCTGGTTGTAGATCGTTATCCGGCGGCGCGCGCCAACAAGGTGTTCGCCACCATTATGCCACTGGTGGCACTCTCACCAGCGCTGGCGCCGTTGCTGGGCGCCTGGCTGATCAGCCATTTTCACTGGCGGTCTATTTTTCTGGTGCTGACGCTGATTGCCGTGGCCTTGATCCTCACTACCCTGCGTCTGCCGGCCAGCCGTAAAGCCAAAGGTCAGCAAGGCGCACAGCCTGGCTTTTTCACTCTGCTGAAGTCGCGGGTCTACAGTGGCAACGTGCTGATCTACTCCGCCTGTTCCGCCAGCTTTTTTGCCTGGCTGACCGGCTCGCCGTTTATTCTGGCCGATCTGGGCCTGACGCCAGCCGACATCGGTCTGAGCTATCTGCCACAAACCTTTGCATTCCTGATTGGCGGTTTCGGCTGCCGCGCCCTGCTCAACCGTTTTGCTGGTGCACAGTTGCTGCCGTGGCTGCTGGCGATCTACAGCCTGAGCATTCTGGCGCTGTTTGCGGTTGCGCTTTCCGGCCACAGTACGCTGGTCAGCCTGCTGCTGCCGTTCTGCGGCATGGCGCTGGCCAATGGTGCCATCTACCCGATCGTGGTTTCCGCTGCGCTGATGCCTTTCCCTGACGCCACCGGTAAAGCGGCAGCATTGCAGAATACTCTGCAACTGGGATTATGCTTCGCCGCCAGCCTGGCCGTCTCGGCCGGACTGACGCAGCCGCTGCTGACCACTACCCTGATGATGGCGCTGACTATCCTGCTTGCCCTGCTCGGCTTCGTGATGCAGCGTATTGCAAACGCACAATCTGATGTTGCCACCCCCTCTACCGCCTGCCAGGATAATCACTGAAGCAATGATTTTTTAGTTAGCAAACTAACAATAAGTCATTGAATATTGACCCTCGTGAGAATATACTCATTCGGGTCAATAATTCTGCAACAAATCAACAACATAATAACGTTACACATTGATTGGCAACCGGGTTGCCGGGATGGCGTCTGCGCGCAGGTTAGGGTTATCGCGCCGGATCGTTTTGCACCGTTTTAATCCTCTGTATCACGCCAGATATCTGGTTTACGGAGTCATCCGTGACTTTTCTCAATTCCTGAAGAAATTGACTATTCTTTTTCAGGTTAAGATTGGACAGGTGGTGGAGAAGCTATGAGTTCATCGTATGTAGAAGAAGTGAGCCTCGAAGAAAACCATTGGTATCGCATCGTTCATGAACTGCTGGATAAAGCAGATATCGAAATTAATGGCTCACGTAGCTGGGATATTCAGGTTAAAAACCCTGACTTCTTTAAACGTGTTTTGCAGGAGGGATCGCTGGGTCTGGGCGAAAGTTATATGGACGGCTGGTGGGAATGCGATCGGCTGGATATATTCTTCCACCACGTGCTCAAACATAAACTGGACCAGCAACTTCCACATCATTTTAAAGATACGCTGCGTATTGCCGCGGCGCGCTTAACCAACCTCCAGTCGAAAAAACGCGCCTGGATTGTCGGTAAAGAGCATTATGATTTAGGAAACGATTTGTTTTCTCTGATGCTCGATCCTTATATGCAGTACTCCTGTGGCTACTGGAAGGAAGCCACCACGCTCGCCGCCGCGCAGGAAGCAAAGCTGGATATGATTTGCCGCAAATTAGCGCTGGAGCCGGGCATGTCGCTGCTGGATATTGGTTGCGGCTGGGGCGGACTGGCAGAATTTGCCGCACGTCATTATGGCGTTAAAGTGCATGGTGTCACCATTTCGGCTGAACAGCAGAAACTGGCGCAGCAGCGCTGTGAAGGATTAGACGTCACCATTCTATTACAGGACTATCGCGATCTGAATGAACAGTTTGACCGTATTGTATCGGTCGGAATGTTTGAACATGTCGGTCCTAAAAATTACGCCACCTATTTTGATGTCGTCGATCGTAATTTAAAGCCAGACGGTATTTTCCTGCTGCACACAATCGGTGCAATTAAAACCGATATGAATGTGGATCCGTGGATCGATAAATATATTTTCCCGAATGGCTGTCTGCCTTCGGTACGACATATTGCTGACGCCAGTGAGCCGCATTTCATTCTGGAAGACTGGCATAACTTTGGCGCAGATTACGACACGACCCTGATGGCATGGTATGAACGCTTTATTCAGGCCTGGCCGCAGCTGGCGGATAGCTACGGTGAACGCTTTAAGCGTATGTTCTCTTACTACCTTAATGCCTGTGCTGGCGCATTCCGCGCACGTGACATTCAGTTATGGCAGGTGGTCTTCAGTCGGGGCGTGGAAGGCGGATTACGCGTGGCGCGTTGAGGCAGTCGTGGACCGGATTTACCATTAAAAAAGGCGCTGATGCGCCTTCTTTTTTAGCTTTCTGTCGTCGGTTGCCCGGTCAGCATATTCATCGCCGCCGCCGCATCACGCTGCGCTAATACCCGCTCAACAGTGTCGACAATCGCCTGAGTATGCGGATCAATCTCGATATTAACCCGGTCGCCAAAGGTTTTGGCCCCCAGGGTAGTGCGCTCCAGCGTTTCCGGGATCAGATAGACGCAGAATTTGGTACGGGTTACATCCCCTACCGTCAGGCTTATCCCATCGATGCCGACGAAGCCTTTGTGCAGGATATATTTCATCTGGGTCGGATCCTGGATCTTAAACCACACTTCGCGGTTATGTTCCGACTGGATAATTTTGCAGATTTCAGCGGTGGTCATAATATGACCGGACATCAGGTGTCCACCTATTTCATCGCTGAATTTCGCGGCGCGTTCAATATTGACCACATCCCCCTGGCGTAAATCGCCCAGGTTGGTGACGCGCAGGGTCTCTTTTATTAAATCAAAGCTGACCCGATCGCCCTCAATAGCCGTCACGGTTAAGCAGCAGCCGTTGTGTGCCACCGATGCGCCCAGTGCCAGGCCCGGCAATAATTCTTCCGGCAACCTGACGGTGTGAGTACGGAACAGCTCTTTCTCTTCAATGGACACTATTTCTGCGGTGCCCTGCACAATACCGGTAAACATAGTCTTTGCCTCTGCGAAGTTTGCGCTAGTTTATCACAGCTCACGTCCGCTGTTAGCTTTCAGCCAGCGGCGTAGCCTTACAGCGTAGCAAAACGCATGCAGTGACAAAGATTGGCGAATCCGGTATCGCCAGTTACACTAGCTGACGCAATTCCTGGGGCTTCCCTGCCCCGCCATTATTTCATTTAACTATTCAGGTGTTAACGTGCAGAAGTATTTAACAGAAGCGCGTCAATTGCTTGCCCTTGCGATTCCGGTCATCCTTGCTCAGGTGGCTCAAACCGCAATGGGATTTGTGGATACCATTATGGCCGGCGCCGTCAGCGCCACGGATATGGCCGCCGTCGCTGTCGGCACCTCTATCTGGCTTCCGGCCATCCTGTTTGGTCATGGTCTTCTGCTTGCATTGACGCCTACGGTTGCGCAACTCAACGGCTCTGGCCGCCGCGAACGCATCGCCGAGCAAATTCGCCAGGGTTACTGGCTGGCCCTGTTCGTCTCGCTGCTGATTATGGTGCTGTTATGGCATGCCGGCTACTTAATCCGGGCGATGCATGACATCGATCCGCTGCTGGCGCTGAAAGCAGAAGGCTATCTGCATGCCCTGCTGTTTGGCGCACCGGGTTATCTGTTTTTCCAGGTACTGCGTAATCAGTGTGAAGGCCTGTCGAAAACCAAGCCGGGTATGGTGCTGGGCTTTCTCGGCCTGATGGTCAATATTCCGCTGAACTACATCTTTATTTATGGCCATTTCGGCATGCCGGCGCTGGGCGGCGTGGGCTGTGGCGTGGCAACGGCCTCGGTCTACTGGGTGATGTTCATCTGTATGCGCTTCTGGGTACGCCGGATGAGAACCATGCGCGATATCCATCTGACCAGCAGCTGGTCACCGCCTTCGCGTCCGATTCTGACCCGTCTGATGACGCTGGGCTTACCGGTAGCGCTGGCGCTGTTCTTTGAAGTCACGCTGTTTGCTGTGGTTGCACTGCTGGTGTCGCCGCTGGGTATTGTTAACGTAGCCGGCCATCAGATCGCGCTGAACTTCAGTTCACTGATGTTCGTTCTGCCGCTGTCGCTGGGCGTGGCAACCACTATCCGGGTCGGCTATCGGCTGGGTCAGGGGTCAACCGAGCAGGCCAAAGTCGCCGCCTGGACTGCCAGGGCGTCGGCATCAGCATGGCCGCGCTGACCGCGCTGTTTACCGTGACCTTCCGGCATCAGATCGCCCTGCTGTATAACGACAACCCGGAAGTGGTGACGCTGGCGGCGCAGTTGATGTTGCTGGCGGCCATCTATCAGTTCTCTGACTCGATACAGGTGATTGGCAGCGGTATTTTGCGCGGCTATAAAGATACCCGCTCGATCTTCTTTATCACCTTTATCGCCTACTGGCTGCTGGGCCTGCCGGCCGGTTATTTACTGGCGCTGACCGACTGGCTGGTGCCGCGGATGGGGCCGGCAGGCTTCTGGTGCGGCTTCATTGTCGGCCTGACGTCTGCGGCGGTAATGATGATTTGGCGGATCAGGCGCCTGCAACAGTCACCTGCCGAGGTGATCCTGACGCGCGCTGCGCGCTAACCGGTTGAGCGGGCGGTAAAAGGCCCGCGACGCCTAAAAAAACGACGCATAGCACAGTTGCTGTTCAGTCACGGTGAAAAAACCATTTTTCCCCTTGCCAGCCTCATCGGCTGCCGTTAATATTCGTCCCCGCTGTCGCCCAGACAGCGTGTTGCGCTCTTAGCTCAGTTGGTTAGAGCACCACCTTGACATGGTGGGGGTCGATGGTTCGAGTCCATTAGAGCGCACCAAGTGCGTCCGTAGCTCAGTTGGTTAGAGCACCACCTTGACATGGTGGGGGTCGGTGGTTCGAGTCCACTCGGACGCACCATTTCCTGTAAGCGTTCTTAGCTCAGTTGGTTAGAGCACCACCTTGACATGGTGGGGGTCGATGGTTCGAGTCCATTAGAACGCACCACTTTCAGAATTTCTCCCGCTTGCGCAAATCCCCCTTTTATTGATCTACATCTTTTCCGGAACTGCTTTTCGATTGGTTTTCGCATACTTAGCGACTATACTGTGCCGCGTTGTCCACTTGAAAGGTTTCAGCGATCACGTGCCTATTGCGATAACTCAGATAATTTGCGCAACACTCAGAAGGTGGTTACCAACCGTAACCGCACAACTTCCCTGCACGCCTGGCCTTCGTCACCTATTCTTACTCTGTATAGCCCGTTTCGATTTCAAACAGAATTCTCACTTCGATGCATTGCCATCGGATTTCGCCCTTTATCATCCATCACAACTTACAGATAACCCGTCATGAAAAAGACTAAGATCGTTTGTACTATCGGCCCGAAAACCGAATCAGAAGAGATGCTGACTCAGCTGCTTGAAGCCGGCATGAATGTTATGCGTCTTAACTTCTCCCACGGCGACTACGCCGAGCACGGCCAGCGCATCACCAACATGCGTGCCGTGATGGAAAAAACCGGTCGTCAGGCGGCTATCCTGCTGGACACCAAAGGCCCTGAAATCCGCACCATGAAACTGGAAGGTGGAAATGATGCGCCGCTGAAAGCGGGTCAGACTTTTACCTTCACCACCGACCAGAGCGTGATCGGCAACAGCGAGCGCGTTGCGGTGACCTATCCTGGCTTTACTGCTGACCTGAAAATCGGTAACACCGTGCTGGTCGACGATGGCCTGATCGGTATGGAAGTGACTGAAGTCACCGAAAACACCGTGGTGTGTAAAGTGCTGAACAATGGCGACCTCGGTGAAAACAAAGGCGTTAACCTGCCAGGCGTTTCTATCCAGTTGCCAGCGCTGGCAGAAAAAGACAAGCGCGACCTGATCTTCGGTTGTGAGCAAGGCGTCGATTTCGTTGCTGCGTCGTTCATCCGTAAGCGTTCAGACGTGCTGGAAATTCGTGAGCACCTGAAGCAGCACGGCGGTGAGCACATCCAGATCATCTCTAAAATTGAGAACCAGGAAGGCCTGAATAACTTCGACGAAATTCTCGAAGCATCAGACGGCATCATGGTTGCGCGTGGCGACCTGGGCGTTGAAATCCCGGTTGAAGAAGTAATCTTCGCGCAGAAGATGATGATCAAGAAGTGTAACAAAGCGCGCAAAGTGGTGATTACCGCTACTCAGATGCTTGACTCGATGATCAAAAACCCACGCCCTACCCGTGCTGAAGCGGGCGACGTGGCAAACGCCATCCTCGACGGTACTGATGCGGTTATGCTGTCAGGTGAAAGCGCCAAAGGGAAATACCCGCTTGAGTCAGTGACCATCATGGCCACTATCTGTGAGCGTACCGACCGCGTGATGAAGTCCCGCATCGATAGCCAGAACGACACCCGCAAGCTGCGTATCACCGAAGCGGTCTGCCGTGGTGCAGTTGAAACCGCTGAGAAACTGGAAGCCCCACTGATTGTGGTCGCGACTGAAGGCGGTAAGTCAGCTAAGGCAGTACGTAAGTACTTCCCGAACGCCACTATCCTGGCGCTGACCACCAATGCCACTACCGCGCGTCAGCTGATCCTGAGTAAAGGGATTGAGACCCGTCTGGTAACCGAGATCGCTTCTACCGACGATTTCTATCGTCTGGGTAAAGAAGCGGCACTGGAAAGTGGCTATGGTCAGAAAGGTGACGTGGTGGTGCTGGTGTCAGGTGCATTAGTACCAAGCGGAACTACCAACACCGCCTCAGTACACGTCCTGTAAAACTATTTTCACCATTTATTTAGAAGCGCCTTTCACGGGCGCTTTTTTTATTTGTACTTAATACAAATGTCGGAAAATTCCAATCGAAAATAACTATTCAATTTCACTTTATATTAAGGTTAATCCGATTAAATCTCTCTGTTTTCGCTAAATTTTTTTATCATCTTCTGCGATCCGCTGCTTCTTTGAGCGAACGATCAAATTTAAGCATCTTCTCATCAAAAATTTATTCTCAACTTAAAAAGCTTTGTGTAATACTTGTAACGCTACATGGAGATTAACTCAATCTAGAGGGTATAAATAATGAATCGTACTAAACTGGTACTGGGCGCGGTAATCCTGGGTTCAACTCTGCTGGCTGGTTGCTCAAGCAACGCTAAAATCGACCAGCTGTCTTCTGACGTTCAGACTCTGAACGCTAAAGTTGACCAACTGAGCAACGACGTGAACGCAGTGCGTTCAGACGTTCAGGCTGCTAAAGATGACGCAGCTCGCGCTAACCAGCGTCTGGACAACCAGGCTCACTCTTACCGTAAGTAAGAGTTCTGGTTTAAAAATGGCGCCTTTAAGGCGCCATTTTTTTTGCTTTGCGTTTACGCGGTTTCCCGCGTAACTGGCTTTACGGCGTGGCCGTTTCGGCTTCAGCCCGATCAACCGGCGCAGCAGAGGCCGATGAAGGCGTCTCCAGCCCCGCAGGCGGCGTTGTTTCACTCTGGACCGGCTCACCACTGCTTACCAGCACCGGCATGCCTGAGCGGCGCGTCAGGCTCGCTTTAATCAATGCGCTATCACTCTTATCGCTTTTGATAAATTGCTTCAGCCCGCCACTCAGTGCTAACGGCATGGTTTGTGGATCGTCCTTATCGTTGTGCGATAACGGCTGATGCACCTCGACGTAGCGTTTGCCATCCGGTTCCACCGCATACTTCACCGGCTGATTGATGATCTGCACCCGCGTACCTTTCGGCACCGAATTGAACAGCGCTTCGATATCCTCTGAACGCAAACGAATACAGCCTGAGCTGACGCGCATACCAATACCGAACTTCGCATTGGTGCCATGAATCAGATACTGGCCGCTACCGCGCGCCAGGCGCATTGCAAACAGCCCCATCGGGTTATCCGGCCCGGCAGGCACCACCGCGGGCAGCGTGATGCCCTCTTTGGCATAGCGCTTGCGAATATTCTGAGTTGCGTCCAGGTCGGGTTAGGAATTTTCTGGCTGATTTGGGTCACCATCACCGGGGTTGCCGCCCCCAGCTGACCAATACCGATCGGATAGACGATGACCTTGTCTTCGCCTTTGGGATAGTAGTAGAGCCGCAGCTCGGCCAGATTCACTACAATGCCTTCTCGCGGGGTATCAGGCAGCAGCATCTGCAGCGGGACGGTGAGTTGTGTTCCGGCTTTCGGCAGCCAGGGATCGGTGCCTGGATTGGCTTCCAGCAGGCTAAGCAGGCCAACCTGATAGCGAGCCGCAATCTCTTCCAGTGGGCGTTTGTCGTCAGGAACCTGGGTCAGGACGTTTTCGCCAATCAGGCGACTGTCAGGTGGTGGCAGCGGGTATTCCGTGGCAAATGCGGGTGCAGAGAGCCCAAAACAGGTCAGCAGCAATGCACCGGCTAAACGTAAAGCAGGTTTCATGCAATTTTCTCGTCAGATAAAAAAACAGACGCCGGATGGCGTCTGTCGAGTGTAGCTTAGCTGAGGTTCTGAGCGGTATGGCGAATAGACCGAATCATCGCTTCCAGCCCCTGCGACCGGGTCGGCGTCAGGTGCTGCATCAGTGCCAGTTCACCGAACCAGTGGCGCACATCCAGCGCCACGATTTCGGCCGGCGGCAGATTCTGATAAAGGCTAAACACGATGGCAATCAAGCCCTTAACAATAGCAGCATCGCTGTCGCCTTCAAACGCAATGGTGCCATCTTCCTGCGGCGTCATCCTGATCCATACCTGGCTCTGACAACCTGAAATAGCATTCTCTGGCTGGTGCAAGCTTTCGGATGATTCCGGAAGTTTTGCACCCAGCTCAATGATGTAGAGATACTTCTCTTCCCAGTTGGCGCAACGGTTGAAGTTACGAACCAGTTTCTCTTTTTCTGGCAAGTTCGCCATCTGTCACTCCGTTAAAACTGTTCAGCCGCCCAGCAGACGATGAATACGTGTCAGTCCGGCCGCCAGACGATCCACTTCCTCTTCGCTGTTGTAGAAGGTGAAGGAGGCGCGACACATGGCAGGCACATTGTAATGGTGCATCAGCGGCATCGCACAGTGGTGACCGGTGCGGATCGCAATGCCGTACTGATCGAGGAAACTGCCAACGTCAAATGCGTGGTGCTTGCCCAGGTTGAAGGCGATCACCCCGGCGCGTGACTGCGGGCCGTAAATCCGGATGTCCGGTACCGAGGCCAGCTTATCGAGCGCATAATTCATCAGTGCCGTTTCGCGCTGATGAATGGTATCCAGTCCCAGCGCCTCGACGTAGGCCAGCGCTGCGCCAAAGCCGATAATCCCGCCGGTGTTCGGCGTACCGGCTTCAAAACGCCAGGGTGCGCTGTTCCAGGTGGTGCCGGTTGGCAGCAGTACGCGGTCGATCATCGATCCACCCCCTTCCCACGGCGGCATCTCATCAAGCAGCGCTTTACGCCCATAGAGAATGCCGACGCCGTTCGGGCCGTACAGCTTGTGGCTGGAGAAGACGTAGAAGTCGCAGCCGATATCCTGCACGTTCACTTTGTCGTGCATCACCGCCTGCGCGCCATCAATCAGCGTCACCACGCCCGCGGCTTTCGCCTGTGCGACGATCGCTTTCACCGGGTTGACCGTGCCGAGAACGTTAGAAACGTGCGTCACCGCCAGCAACCGGGTACGGCTGTCGATCAGTCCCGCCAGTTGCTCCAGTGCCAGCTCGCCATTATCGTTCAGCGGCAGAACCCGAATTTCAGCACCGGTACGCTGTGCCACCATCTGCCACGGCACGATGTTAGCGTGATGCTCCATCTCAGTGATGATCAGGTTATCGCCCGGCTGGAGGTTAGCACCGCCCCAGCTGTTGGCCACCAGATTGATGCCTTCAGTGGTGCCTTTGACGAACACGATCTCTTCCTGCGTGGCCGCATTCAGAAAACGGGCCGCCTGATCGCGCACGTTCTCCATGTCGCTGGTCGCCTGCTGGCTGAGCGTATGGATACCACGATGCACGGCCGCATAGCCGTGCTGGTAAAAATGGCTTTCGGCGTTGATTACCGACAGCGGACGTTGTGCGCTGGCCGCACTATCAAGATAGGCCAGCGGATGACCGTTGACCTCACGCTTCAGGATCGGAAAATCTTCCCTGATGCGTTCGAGATCGAAGCTCATCATGAGTCGCCTCCAGGAAAGCGCTCAGCGATACGCTGCAGCACTGCCTGACGCAATACCTCATTCTCCAGTGCTTCGGTCAGTTCCGCAGCAAAGGCATGAATGATCATGGTCTGGGCAGCATCCTGCTCAATACCGCGCGAGCGCAGATAGAACATCTGCTCATCATCGATGCGACCGATGGTGGCGCCGTGGCTGCACTTAACGTCATCCGCATAGATTTCCAGCTGCGGTTTGGTATCCACTTCGGCCAGACGTCCCAGCAACAGGTTGTTGTTGGTCATCTGTCCATCGGTTTTCAGCGCATGCTTCGCCACTTTGATGTGACCATTAAACACCGCACGGCCTTTATCGCGCACGATGGTTTTATGCATCTGGCGGCTCAGGCAGTAGCCTTTATTGTGCTCAAGGTAAGTACGGGTATCCGCCACTTCCTGACGCACCGGCAGCACCAGGCTGTTCACCGCCAGTTGGGTGTTTTCACCGTTCAGCTGAGTACTGGTGTTATGACGGCTCAGGCCCGCACCCAGCAGGAAGCTGGTGCTGCTGACCTGCGCATCGCTGCCGATCACCAGGTCGTTATGTGCGAAGTGATAACTTTCGCTGCTTTCAAACGCCAGTTTGGTGTGGGTCAGTTTTGCATTGTCGCCGACGGCAAAGGTAAAGCGGGCACCGGTGAAGTGCGCACTGCCATCCAGCGAAACGTAATGCTCAATCACTTCTGCTTCAGCGCTCTCATCCAGCTGCAGATGATGACGATGATGAACCGTGTTCATCCCGTTCTGCTGGCCGCTGGTGATGTGCAGCAGATAAAGCGGACGGGCCGCCGACTTGCCGCGCGCCAGACGCAGGAAGGTCACCTCTTCCGCCAGACTCTCGGTCAGGTGCAGGAAGACTTCCGGCTGCACGGCGGCCGGCAGTGGGCGACGTTCAGCCGCTACGCTGTGCTGAATCTCAAACAGATCGCTGTCGCGGCTGCTGAGTGCAGGCTGGAACTGGCCATCAACATAAACCAGACGCACCGCATCCAGTGGCAGAGCCAGCGCATCGACCTGCTCAGCGCTCAGCGTTTGCGGTGCCTGCGGCAGCACAAACTGTTGCGCCAGCAAGGTATCCAGCGAGGTGTATTTCCAGTTCTCATGCTTGCGGGTAGGCAAGCCGATCCGCATCAGTTGCTGCCAGTGCTGCTGTGCCTGCAGCGAACGCAGGTCGCCGCGCGATTCAAACAGGTGATGCCACTGTTGCAGCGCAGAATCACTCTTCGTCGGTAAGCCAGCCATAACCTTGCTCCTCCAGCTGTTTCACCAGCGAGAAGTCGCCAGATTTCACGATTTTGCCCTGATAAAGAACGTGTACGAAGTCTGGCTTGATGTAATCCAGAATACGCTGGTAGTGGGTAACGATGATGAAGGCACGCTTCTCATCGCGCAGGCTGTTAACGCCATTGGCCACAATTTTCAGCGCATCGATGTCCAGTCCGGAATCGGTTTCATCGAGGATACAGAGTTCCGGCTCCAGCGCCGCCATCTGCAGAATGTCGTTACGCTTCTTCTCACCACCGGAGAAGCCCACGTTTACTGAACGGGTCAGCAGATCTTCCGGCATCTTCAGCAGGTGAATTTTATCTTCGATAAAGTCCTGGAAATCGAAACGGTCCAGCTCTTCCTGCTGACGATATTTACGCACCGCGTTAACGGAGGTTTGCAGGAAGAACTGGTTGCTCACGCCAGGGATCTCAACCGGATACTGGAAGGCCATAAAGATACCTTCACCGGCACGCTCTTCCGGCGCCAGCTCCAGCAGATCTTTGCCTTTGAAGGTCACCGAACCGCCGGTCACTTCATAGTCTTCACGTCCGGCCAGCGTGGCAGAAAGCGTACTTTTACCTGAGCCGTTCGGGCCCATAATGGCATGGACTTCACCCGGTTTAATTTCGAGGTTCAGACCACGCAGAATGGCTTTATCTTCAACACTTACCTGTAAATCTTTAATGCTTAACATACTTATTCCTTCACATTGCTTCCGGCAACGCGTGTGACGGCATCAGCCCACACTGTGCTCAAGGCTGATGGCTAACAATTTTTGGGCTTCCACGGCAAATTCCAGCGGCAGCTCCGAAAATACGTCTTTACAGAAGCCGTTCACGATCATCGAGATGGCATCTTCTTCACTGATACCGCGTTGCAGACAGTAGAACATCTGGTCTTCGCCGATACGTGAGGTGGTGGCTTCGTGCTCAAGCTGGGCGGTGTTATTGCGGGTTTCAACATACGGGAAGGTATGTGCGCCGCAGTCCGGGCCAATCAGCATTGAGTCACACTGGGTAAAGTTACGCGCGTTGGTGGCGGTCGGCATGATCTTCACCAGGCCGCGATAGGTGTTCTCACTTTTACCGGCCGAAATCCCTTTCGAGATGATGGTCGATTTGGTGTTTTTACCAATGTGAATCATCTTGGTGCCGGTATCCGCCTGCTGGCGGCCGCTGGTCAGCGCCACAGAATAGAATTCGCCGACCGAGTAATCACCGCGCAGAATGCAGCTCGGGTATTTCCAGGTAATGGCTGAGCCGGTCTCAGACTGCGTCCAGGACATTTTACTGTGGTCACCTTCACACAGCGCACGCTTGGTAACGAAGTTAAGGATACCGCCCTCGCCTTCACCGCCCGGGAACCAGTTCTGCACCGTCGAATATTTCACTTCGGCATTTTTATGGATGATCACTTCCACCACGGCCGCGTGCAGCTGATAGCTGTCACGCACCGGCGCTGAACAACCTTCGATGTAGCTGACGTAACTGTCTTCATCGGCAATCAGGATGGTGCGTTCGAACTGACCGGTTTTGGCTGCGTTGATGCGGAAATAGGTCGACAGCTCCATCGGGCAACGGACGCCTTTCGGGATGTAGACAAACGTTCCGTCTGAAGCCACCGCCGAGTTCAGCGCGGCAAAGAAGTTATCGTTGGCCGGGACGACCGTGCCGAGATACTGCTTCACCAGCTCCGGGTGTTCCTGAATCGCTTCGCCGAAGGAACAGAAGATAATGCCCTGCTCCGCCAGCTTGCCGCGATAGGTCGTAGCCACCGAGACGGAGTCAAAAATAGCGTCAACGGCCACTTCACGACCTTCACGCACCGGGACACCTAGCTGGTTAAAGGCGTTTTCCACTTCCTGCGTCAGGTAATCGCTGGCCGGCGCGCTGCCTGATGCCTGGGTCGCACCCGGCTCAGAAGCGCAGCTGTCATCGCAGTTACCGCACGACGGTGCGGAATAGTAGCTGTAATCCTGGTAATCGAGTTTCTCGTAATGCGCTTTCAGCCAGTGAGGCTCTTCCATTTCAAGCCAGGCACGGAAAGCTTTAAGACGAAACTCCAGCATCCACTCTGGCTCGTTACGCTTGGCCGAGATCGCGCGCACCACATCTTCATTGATGCCGTTCGCAAATTCTTCGGTCTGCAGTTGGGTAAAGAAGCCCTCTTTATAGTTGAGCTTGCCGTCCCAGATTTGTACATCGTCAGATGTTTCGCTGTGTCGTGACATATTTCACTTACTCGACGCCAAAGCTTTCGCCACACCCGCAGGCGTGCTGAGCTTTAGGGTTATTGAATTTAAAAATCTGATTCAGGCCTTCGCGAACGTAATCCACTTCGGTGCCATCAACAAATGGCATCGCCTGAAGCGGCACAAACAGAGTTGCGCCGTGGAACGAGAACTGCAGATCGTCATCGACTGGCTCTTTCACCAGATCCATGACGTAACCAAACCCGGCGCAGCCGGATTGTTTCACGCCTAACCGTAGCCCCTTGACATCAGGGTCCTGAGCAGCCAGATTGAGAATTTGTTGCGCTGCGGTTTCAGTCAGCGTCAGCCCTTTCCAGACGAAATCGTCGGGTGAGAAAGAGTCTGCATTAACGGATGCCATGTTGATACCTCTTGAGTCCGGACCTTTTCAGGCTATCCCCCTATGGTAGTGATCTGACCGATCACTTCAACCTCTTGTTTTGCAGGGATAATCATCTTGTGCTGTTTTTTTCGCCTGTTTATTAAGCATAGACCCTTCAACTCACTTTGCGGTGAGACAGACCACGCGAAGAGTCCTGTTGTAACCTGTTAATAACGCACT
The DNA here is from genome assembly GCA_002095305.1 of Pantoea brenneri. Lineage (GTDB taxonomy): Bacteria > Pseudomonadota > Gammaproteobacteria > Enterobacterales > Enterobacteriaceae > Pantoea > Pantoea brenneri. The sequence goes on along the minus strand of MIEI01000018.1, from coordinate 34,626 downwards.
CTTTTTTAAATTATGACTTTTCATAAAAGTGCTTATTAATAGGTTACGCCTTTCTACGATGTAAACAGATTGTTATTTCCGATTATACCGACAGGTCAGATAAATCGTTAAATTTTTCTGCCGCAGCAATTGCATTCCTCGCCCGGATGAATATGATAATTATTATCATTCACGTTCAGGGTGGCATTATGACGCTTTCAGTCTCTGCCTGGCTGCAGCATAAGATCGATGAATACAAATTTTCGGTACGCGATATCACCGTCGACTTCTACCTGGCGCAGGCCAGACTCGACCGGGCCGACTGTCCCATTCAGCAATTACGTCAGTTTAATGATACCTGTCTGGATATGGCAGAAGTCTGCCAGCTGAACGGAGATGACCAGAGCTATCTGCATGCCATGGGCAAACTGCATCATCGCCTGGTGCAGGAGATGGGAAATAGCGATCGCGATCGCCTGTTCCGCATTCAGGCCTACCAACTGGCGCGACTCTCCCTGACCCGTCTGTGCCATCAGCTGGCGATGATCGGTGAATGGGATAAAGCCACCGCGCTGCAAAGCGACTTTGTGCGTCACGCGGGCTGGATATTCTAATCCAGCCGCGTCGTGACGTCGCGCACAATTTTTTTACATTAGCGTTAAGAGCGCCTGCAGCGGATGGCGCATGCCGTTACCTTCCACCCGCTTGACCTGACTGCGGCAGGAGTAACCGGTGGCAAGACAGCGCTGACGCGGTAAGCGCTGTAGCTGCGGATGCCAGGAGAGCGCGTAGATCCCCAGCGAGTTTTCGAGGTTTTTCGTTTCGTGGCCGTAGGTGCCCGCCATGCCACAGCAGCCCACGTTGATATTCTCCAGCTTTGCGCCAAAACGGGAAAAAATCTCCTGCCACTGATTCGGCGCGGAAGGCAACGCCGTCACTTCGGTACAGTGTGCGAACAGATACCACGACTCGCCCGTAGTGCCCTGCACTTCCCGTTCCGCCAGCGCACTCTGCAACCACTCATGCACCAGCAGCACGCTGAAATCACCGCGTGTCTCGCCCAGCGTCTGACGATACTCATCGCGGTAGCAGAGCACGGTCGCAGGATCGACCCCAACCATCGGCATTCCCAGCCGTGCTACCCGGTTAAGGAAATCAGCGGTGCGGCTGGCGGTCCGGGCGAAGCGCTGCAGGAAGCCTTTCACATGCTGCGCTTTGCCATTCGGTGAGAACGGCAGTAGAACCGGTCGATAGCCGAGCTTCTCAATCAGCCGGATAAAATCATTCACCAGCTGCGCCTCATAGAAGCTGGTAAACGGATCCTGCACCACCAGCACGCATTTCGCCTGTTCAGCCGCCGGTAACCGTTCCAGCTGTTCCAGCGTCATGTTCATGGCGGGATGGCCGCTCAACTGCTGTTTCAGCGTCGGTGAAGAGAGTAGTGGCAGATCGACCATGCCGATCTGGCTTTTGCTCAGCTCTTTCAGCCACGGCTGGCGCAGAAAGAAGTTAAAGGTTTTGGGGGCCTTCGCCATTAATGGCGCGTAGCTTTCAACCGCCGCCACCAGATGATCGCTGACCGGACGCAGATAACGGGTGTGATAAAGCTGTAAGAAGCGCGAGCGGAAGCTGGGCACGTCAATTTTGATCGGGCACTGCGTTGAGCAGGCTTTGCAGGCCAGACAGCCCGACATCGCCTCTTTGACCTCATGCGAGAAATCGTATTCCCCTTTACTGGCGTGCCAGCTGTTGCGGGTACGGGCGATCAGCCCACGCAGCGAAAGCCGGCTCTCCGGTAACTGCTTCTCCAGCATCAGTGGATCCACGCCCTGATTAGCCAGTAGTCGCAGCCATTCCCGCGTCAGGGTCGCCCGGCCTTTGGGAGAATGGATACGGTTACGGGTGATCTTCATCGACGGACACATCGGGCTGCGAACATCAAAGTTAAAGCACAGGCCGTTACCGTTACACTCCATCGCGCCGCGCCATTCGTCACGCACCGTGAGCGGAATCTGACGATCGAAGGTGCCACGCTTCTCCGCATCGACCTGCATCATCTCGTCATGGCTGTCAAAAGGGGTGCAGATTTTGCCGGGATTGAGGCGGTTATGCGGATCGAATGCCGATTTAATGCGGCGCAGCTCATTGAACAGGGTTTCGCCAAAGAACGCCGGACTGTACTGCGCGCGGAAGCCTTTGCCGTGCTCGCCCCACAGCAATCCGCCGTAGCGCGCCGTCAGGGCCACCACTTCGTCGGAGATCTGCTTCATCATCATCTCCTGCTGCGGATCGCACATATCCAGCGCCGGACGGACATGCAGCACGCCAGCATCAACGTGACCGAACATGCCGTAACTCAGTCCGTGGCTATCGAGCAAGGCGCGGAATTCGACAATGTAATCCGCCAGGCTTTCCGGCGGGACGGCGGTATCTTCGACGAACGGGATCGGCTTGGCGCGGCCTTTGGCATTACCCAGCAGCCCCACCGCCTTTTTGCGCATGTTATAGATACGCTCAATGCCCTGCAGATCGTCGCAGAGCTGATAACCGATGACGCCGCCCTGCTGTTGCGCCATCAGCGCATCCAGCCGCGCACAGAGCTGGCTGATTTGACTGTCGATCAACGCAGCGTTATCACCGGCAAACTCGACAATGTTCAGCCCCAGCATCTCTTTATCCGGCACGTCGGTAATCAGTTCCCGCACTGAATGCCAGACGATATCTTCACGCGCCAGGTTAAGCACTTTTGAGTCGACGGTTTCGACCGACAGCGCCTGTGCTTCCACCATGAATGGCGCATTACGCAGTGCAGAATCGAACGAATCATATTTGATGTTGACCAGCCGCCGCACTTTAGGCAACGGCGTAATATCCAGCCGCGCTTCGGTGATAAAGGCCAGCGTCCCTTCGGCTCCGCACAGCAGGCGCGTCAGGTCGAAGGTTTGCATATCGTCGCTGAACACATGTCGCAGGTCGTAACCGGTCAGGAAGCGGTTGAGCCGCGGGAATTTTTCGAGGATCAGCTCACGCTGCTCACGACAGCGGCTCAGCACCTGCTGATAGATGCGCCCTTCCGGGGTTGCCGTGCGGGCAATCGTTTCAGCCAGCGCTGTCGCCATCGGCCGGGTATCGAGGATATCGCCCCCCAGCAGCACCGCTCGCAGACCAATGACGTGATCGGAAGTTTTGCCATACACCAGCGATCCCTGGCCGGAGGCGTCGGTATTGATCATCCCGCCCAGCGTCGCGCGATTACTGGTCGACAGTTCTGGCGAGAAGAAAAAGCCATACGGCTTAAGCCAGGCGTTCAACTGATCTTTGATGACGCCCGCTTCTACCCGCACCCAGCCCTCATCCGTATTGATCTCGAGGATGCGGTTCATGTAGCGCGACATATCAACAATAATGCCCTGGTTCAGCGACTGTCCGTTGGTGCCGGTGCCACCGCCGCGTGGCGTGAAGACCAGGCTTTCAAAGCGTGGCTCGCCTGCCACCCGGGCGATCAGCGCAACGTCAGCGGTTGAGCGCGGAAACAGCGCCGCGTCGGGCAGCAGCTGATAGATGCTGTTATCGGTAGAGAGTGAAAGGCGGTCAGCATAGCTGGTGGCGGTGTCGCCGGTAAAACCCTGCTCTTTCAGCGACTCAAGGAATGTCAGCACCAGTTGAACGAGGCCCGGCGCCTGCGAAATCTGTGGGATCATTATTGTCTAACCGAAGATGTTGTAAACGTTTGCGTTTGCGCGTTTGCGGTCCCTCGTTTTATCACATTTTTTGGCTGACCGCCGTTTTTTCAGGAAAGGGAAAAACCTTTCCCTGCTGCTCTGTTTAATCCGCACTAAATAGATCATGATAAAAACGGGCACCGAGAGCCCGGCAATGAAGGATTTAGACGAGGTTATGAGTCGATGATGAAAAGCCTGTATCGGGACATGGATTTACCACAGATACTTTTTACCCTGATGTTCATTTTGTTACTGATCATCGCCTGTTTGTGGGTGGTGCAGCCCTTTATTCTGGGTTTTGCCTGGGCCAGCATGGTGGTGATCGCCACCTGGCCGTTGATGCTCCGGCTGCAGCGGCTGTTATGGGGACGCCGTTCACTGGCGGTGATTGCCATGACCTTGCTGTTGCTGCTGCTGTTTATTATTCCTATCGCTCTGCTGGTCAGCAGCCTGATCGATAACAGCGCACCAGTGGTCGCCTGGGTGACGCAAGGCCATCTGATGCCACAACTGCTGTGGCTCAACGATATGCCGATGGTGGGCGAAAAGCTTTACGCCAGTTATCACACGCTGGTGGAAGGCGGTGGCTCCGGCATCATGGCCAAAGTGCAACCCTATATTGGCCGCACCACCGGCTTCTTTGTGGCGCAGGCCGGCCATTTTGGCCGCTTTATGATCCATCTGGCGGTCATGCTGTTGTTCAGCGTGCTGCTCTACTGGCGTGGTGAACAGGCGGCGCAGGGTATTCGCCATTTCGCTTTCCGTATGGCGGGTCGCCGGGGCGATGCAGCAGTGTTGCTGGCGGCGCAGTCAATCCGTGCCGTGGCGCTGGGCGTGGTCGTGACGGCGCTGGTGCAGGGCGTGCTGGGCGGGATTGGCCTTGCGGTCTCCGGCATTCCTTACGCCACGCTGCTCACGGTGCTGATGATCCTCTGCTGCCTGGTGCAGATTGGTCCGCTGCTGGTGCTGGTGCCGGCCATTATCTATCTCTACTGGAGTGGGGATACCACCTGGGGCACCGTACTGCTGGTCTGGAGTTGCGTGGTCGGTACGCTGGATAACGTGCTGCGCCCGGTGCTGATTCGGATGGGCGCTGACCTGCCGATGATATTGATCCTTTCCGGGGTGATCGGCGGCCTGTTCGCCTTCGGTATGATTGGCTTATTTATCGGTCCGGTGGTGCTGGCAGTCTCTTATCGCCTGGTGTCGGTCTGGGTGCATGAAGCGCCCGCGCCAGACGATGACCCGCTGGCCGTGGCCGAAGCCCTCACCGATCACGACGAAACCCCGCATTAAATCTGCTTCAGCAATGGTTAGGGCGGTTAATGATGATTGACCGCCCCAATTATTTTGCGTCACGTAAAGTTTATTTTTCATTAGCGGTTTTTAAGAAAAAAGCCATCTTTAGCCCTGAATCGACCATTCAGGGCTAAAAAAGATTACTTTCTGCACTGTTTCTTAAGGGAAATGCAGCATAAAAGGTGACAAAAGATTATCGGCTTTAAACTAATAAGAGGATTCTTAAAGACGTCAGCCGGTCTGGTGAATAACATGTTTCCTATGTTCGAAATCAACTCACTGATTTCTAAACAACCTTTTTCCCCTGAGTAAAGTAAAGAATTGCTGTGTGTAGTCTTTGCCCATCCCCTGTGATGGGCTTTTTTTTTGCCTGTCACTGGCCAGCCATAAATAGAAAAGGCCAGCAGAGCTGGCCTTTACGGGTGAATCAGGGTTGCCGTCAGGCAGATTTGTTTAACTGCGCCAGGCTTACCCAGGTCTCGACGACGGTGTCCGGGTTGAGCGATAAACTGTCAATCCCCTCCTCCATCAGCCAGGCAGCAAAGTCCTGATGATCCGACGGTCCCTGACCGCAAATCCCGACATATTTGCCCTGCTTCTTCGCTGCCTTGATCGCCATTGACAGCAGGGCTTTGACGGCCTCATTGCGCTCATCAAACAGTGCTGAAACCACCCCTGAGTCGCGGTCCAGTCCCAGCGTCAGCTGAGTCATGTCATTGGACCCGATCGAGAAGCCATCGAAGTGCTGCAGGAACTGCTCCGCCAGTAAGGCATTGGACGGGATTTCGCACATCATGATCACCTTCAGCCCGTTCTCTCCGCGCTTCAGTCCCTGACGGGCTAGCTCTTCAACCACCGCCTGCGCCTGATCGACGGTGCGTACGAACGGGATCATGATCTCCACGTTAGTCAGCCCCATCTCATTGCGTACCCGCTTCACAGCTTCACACTCCAGCGCAAAGCAGTCACGGAAACTGTCGGCGACATAGCGACCGGCACCCCGGAAGCCGAGCATTGGATTTTCCTCTTCCGGCTCGTAACGCTCACCGCCGACCAGGTTGGCATACTCATTGGTTTTGAAGTCCGAAAGTCGCACAATTACCCGTTTCGGTGCAAAAGCGGCCCCAAGTGTGGCAATCCCTTCAGTCAGGCGTCCGATGTAAAACTCAACCGGATCGTCAAATCCCTTCATCATTTTACGAATCTGCTGCTGCAGTTCCGGGGTCTGCTGATCAAATTCCAGCAGCGCTTTCGGGTGGACGCCAATCATGCGATTGATGATAAATTCCAGACGCGCCAGGCCAACGCCTTCATTCGGCAAACAGGCAAAGTCAAATGCGCGGTCAGGGTTGCCAACGTTCATCATGATTTTCAGCGGCAGCGTCGGCAGTGAATCAACCTGCGAACTGGTGACGTCAAAATCGAGCAACTGATCGTAGACATAACCGGTATCGCCTTCGGCACAGGAGACCGTGACCTGGTGGCCCTCTTTCAGACGATCGGTGGCATCACCACAGCCAACTACTGCCGGGATCCCCAGCTCACGCGCAATGATCGCCGCGTGACAGGTACGGCCGCCACGGTTGGTGACAATCGCCGAGGCCTTCTTCATGATCGGCTCCCAGTCCGGGTCGGTCATGTCAGTCACCAGCACATCGCCTTTTTCTATACGGTTCATTTCGCTGATGTCGTGAATCACCTTCACTTCACCGGCGCCGATACGATGACCAATTGCGCGGCCTTCTACTACCACACTGCCCTGGCCCTGCAGGGTGTAACGCTCCATCACCTGACCGTTTGAACGGACGGTTTCAGGACGCGCCTGCACGATAAACAGCTTGCCGGTGTGACCATCTTTGGCCCATTCGATATCCATCGGACGCTTATAGTGCTGTTCAATCAGCACCGCCTGCTGCGCCAGCGCCTGCACTTCGTCATCAGAGAGACAGAAGCGATCGCGCTCCGCTTCCGGCACATCTTCAATCCGCACCTGTTCGCCATGCTTCAGTGAATCGGCATAGACCATGCGAACTTTTTTCGAGCCCATATTGCGGCGCACAATCGACGGCCGGCCAGCCGCCAGCGTCGGTTTATGCACATAGAACTCATCGGGGTTAACCGCGCCCTGCACCACCATCTCACCCAGGCCCAGCGCTGCGGTGATGAATACCACCTGATCAAAGCCGGATTCAGTATCGATAGTAAACATCACGCCGGAAGCGGCAAGGTCGGAACGGACCATTCGCTGGACGCCCGCTGATAAAGCCACGCCACGGTGGTCATAGCCCTGATGCACGCGGTAAGAGATGGCACGGTCGTTAAACAGCGAAGCATAGACATGCTTCACCGCCACCATCACTGCCTCGATGCCCTGCACGTTGAGGAAGGTTTCCTGCTGACCGGCAAAAGAGGCATCGGGCATATCTTCAGCCGTCGCCGATGAGCGAACCGCAAAGGAGGCTTCGGCATCGTCGGCCGAGAGCTGCTGATAGGCTTCAAGGATTGCCGCTTCGAGTTCCGGCAGGAACGGCGTTTCAACAATCCACTGACGAATTTGCTTACCGGCTTTCGCCAGCGCATCAACATCATCAATATCGGTGCTATCCAGTAATGCATAAATGCGCTGGTTCAGTCCGCTTTGATCGAGAAACAGGTTGAAGGCATACGAGGTGGTCGCAAAACCGTTGGGAACCGAGACCCCAAGCGACGACAAATTAGTAATCATTTCACCCAGAGAGGCATTTTTGCCCCCCACCCGATCAACATCATGCATGCCAAGCTGGTTATACCAGAGCACTAGCGGCTGTTCGCCTTTATTGGACATTGAGCTTATCCTTTATCAATGAATGGGCACATGGAATATTCTGCAATCAACCCGTTCAGCCTGGCATAAGCCCCTGGCAATGACGATCTGTTGAATCGTTAAAGCAGAATATTGGCAACAGATTCGGAATTGTGCACGCCAGAATAACCCGTTGCGCAAGCGGTTTATTTTTCGCTAACTGTCTGATGCAACAGTAAATGACAGCTTTTCAGTCACTTAATAATTGTTTTTTGTTGCGCAACAAGCAGGGTGACTATTTACGGTCCCCGAAAGAGTGACCGCCAAATTATGCGGAATGAAACACGCTTTCATTTTTACTGATGTGCTAAAACAGGGCGTTAATAATGCAACTAAAAGATTCATAACAGGGAAATATGGATTATTTATTTTATCTCGCGGCGCTTTCTGACCGCTCATTCTTTGCAGAGGCTGACCCGTCATGACGACTGACAGAAGCGTTTTCTATATTTCCGATGGTACTGCCATCACCGCCGAAGTGCTGGGCCATGCGGTGCTGTCACAGTTTCCGGTCAATATCACCAGCCTGACGCTGCCGTTTGTTGAAAATGTTCAGCGGGCGCAGGCGGTCAAAGCGCAGATCAATGCCCTTTATCAGCAGAGCGGTGTGCGGCCGCTGGTGTTCTTTTCTATTGTTACGCCGGAAGTGCGCGACATCATTGTTCAGAGCGAAGGCTTTTGTCAGGACATCGTTCAGGCGCTGGTGGCCCCGTTGCAGCAGGAGCTGGGATTATCGCCAGCACCGGTAGCTCACCGCACCCACGGGCTGGATGCCAGCAACCTCGGCAAATATGATGCGCGTATCGCCGCGATTGATTACACCCTGGCGCATGATGACGGCATTTCGCTGCGCGGTCTGGAAGACGCTCAGGTCATTCTGCTGGGCGTGTCGCGCTGTGGCAAAACCCCCACCAGCCTCTATCTGGCGATGCAGTTTGGTATCCGTGCCGCCAACTACCCTTTTATCGCGGATGATATGGATAACCTCAAACTGCCGCCGGCGCTGCGCGCGCATCAGCATAAACTGTTCGGGCTGACTATCGATCCGGAACGGCTGGCCGCCATTCGCCAGGAGCGGGCGGAAAATACCCGTTACGCCTCAATGCGCCAGTGCCGGCTGGAAGTGGGAGAAGTGGAAGCGCTGTTCCGGACCCATCAGATCCGCTATCTCAACAGCACCAACTACTCGGTGGAGGAGATCGCCACCAAAATTCTCGACATCATGGGCCTGACCCGCCGCATGTACTAAGCGTCTCCCCGCGGCCGCGATGTAAAGCGTCGCTGCCGTCGGTTTTGATTTCATTATTAATTCCCGGGTTGAATTCGCAGGCTAATGGTTTATTGTGACCACCATCACTTCCCGGTATTTCACCGTTGCGAAGAATAGTTTCCGAGAAAATCATGAACAAAACCGACGAATTGCGTACCGCGCGCATTGGCAGCCTGATTACGCCTGCCAGCCTTGCGGCCGGACATCCTGTCTCAGACGCCATTGCTGATAACGTCACGGCGGCCCGCCAGCGTATTGCCCGTATCCTGACCGGTGAAGATCCACGTCTGCTGGTGATTATCGGCCCCTGCTCACTGCACGACCCAAAAGCGGCGCTGGAGTATGCCGAACGCCTGAATGCCCTGCGCGTCCGTTATCAGGATCGACTGGAGATCGTGATGCGCGCCTACTTCGAGAAGCCGCGTACCGTTGTGGGCTGGAAAGGGCTGATCTCCGATCCCGATCTGGATGGCAGCTATGACGTGAACCGCGGGATTGGCATTGCTCGCCAGTTGCTGATTGATATCAACGCCCTTGGCTTACCGACCGCGACAGAGTTTCTCGATATGGTGATCGGACAGTTTATTGCCGATCTGATCAGCTGGGGCGCAATTGGTGCTCGTACCACCGAAAGCCAGATCCACCGTGAAATGGCTTCTGCACTCTCCTGTCCGGTCGGCTTTAAAAATGGTACCGACGGCAATGTCCGCATTGCGGTAGATGCGATTCGTGCCGCCCGCGCCAGCCATATGTTCCTGTCACCGGATAAGCTCGGTCAGATGACCATCTATCAGACCAGCGGCAACCCGCATGGCCATGTGATCCTGCGCGGTGGCAAGCAGCCTAACTATCACGCCAGCGATGTGGCAGACGCGGCGGCCAGCCTGACAGAATTTAACTTACCGCAACAGCTGGTGATCGACTTCAGTCACGGCAACTGCCTGAAGCAGCATCGCCGTCAGCTTGATGTGGCGGCCGATGTGGCGCAGCAGATCGTAGCCGGATCGCGTGCGGTCGCCGGCGTGATGATTGAGAGCTTCCTTGCAGAGGGTAATCAGAAGGTGGTCGGCGGTGAACCGCTGGTTTATGGCCAGTCGATTACCGATCCCTGCCTCGGCTGGCAGGACAGTGAAGCCGTGCTTGCCCTGCTCGCCGAGGCAGTCTCCTGCCGTTTCTGAGTTAGCTGGAACAGCTCACCTCTAAGGTTTTACCCCAGTCTGGCGGCCGTTGACGATATTCAGCGGCCGTCTGATCGCTGAAAGGTTGCTGCAGCGCCTGGTGCAATCGCGCCAGCGCGCCCTGCTCTCCCCGCTCTGCCTCATCAATCGCCTGCTGTGCCAGATAGTTACGTAACACCACTGCCGGATTCGCCGATTTCATCACTGCCTGTCGGCTGGCATCGGGCACCTCTTCCTGCAATAACCGCGCACGATAGCGCTGATACCAACCATCAAAGGCTTCACGATCGATAAACTCATCGCGCAGCGGTGAACGGGATTCAGCCTGCTGCGTCTCACTTAACAAGCGGAAGGTCAGCGTATAGTCGCTGTGCTCTTTGGTCATCAGCGCCAGCAGTTCGGTCAGAATTTCGTTGTCGCCGCTCTCCGCCGTCAGCAAGCCGAGCTTAGCCCGCATCCGTTCGCCCCAGACCCGCATCAGTTCCGGCTCGTAAACGCTCAGCGCCTGCTTCAGCTGCTCTGTAGTCATTAGCCCGGACAGCGCATGTGCCAGCCGGTTGAGGTTCCATAAGCCGATCATCGGCTGATTTTCGAAGCTGTAGCGCCCCTGATAATCGCTGTGGTTACAGATGTAATCGGGCTGGTAGTCATCAAGGAAGCCGAACGGGCCATAATCGATGGTCAGGCCCAGAATCGACATGTTGTCGGTATTCATCACGCCATGGGCGAAACCGACGCTTTGCCACAGCGCGATCAGGCGTGCCGTGCGCAGGACCACATCGGTAAACCACAGTTGATAGCGTTCAGCATCCTCTGTCAGGTGCGGCCAGTGGTGGCGGATCGCATAATCGGCCAGTTGCTGCACCTTATCCTGCTGCTGGCTGTAGAAGAAATGTTCGAAGTGGCCAAAGCGCAGATGGCTCGGCGAGATCCGCATCAGCATGGCGCCGCGTTCCGGCGTTTCACGATAGACCGGTTCATCGCCAATCGATAACGTCAGCGCCCGGGTGGTCGGGATACCCAGATGATGCAGCGCCTCTGAGGCCAGAAATTCGCGCACGCTGGAACGGATCACTGCACGGCCGTCCCCCATCCGTGAATAGGGCGTCAGACCCGCGCCTTTCAGATGCCAGTCAAGCTTGCTGCCATCTTCCAGCCGCTGTTCGCCCAGCAGAATACCGCGCCCGTCGCCCAGTTGCCCGGCCCAGACGCCAAACTGGTGGCCGCTGTAAACCTGCGCCAGCGGCTGCATGCCGGGCAGTAAGGCCGCGCCGTGCCAGACATCATGACCGTCACCGGTAAACAGCGCCTCATCCAGCCCCATTGAGGCGGCCAGCGGTGCGTTATGATAGAGCAGGCGTCCGCCTGTCAGCGGCGTGGGGGTAAGCGCGGTGTAACACCCTGTCAGTTCGCGAAACCAGGTGTTGTCAAAGGTAAGCTTGCCAGTGGACATTGTTTCTCCCATGCGACGCTCAGCGATACGTCGTTCAGCTAAAACCTTCAGTGTAACGCTGATATCGGGGATTAAACAGGTCGCATCAGCACGGATGCAGGGAGGATGGCACGCGGTTGTCGGCACTGATTAGTGAGCATAGCGCATCTGATTTCACCACCGGGAACAACGCGCCCTGCAAATGCGCACCGCTCAGCTGAAGGGCTTTGTCCAGCAGCGCCTCATCGTCAATGCCACAAATAATGATCTGATCGCAATGGGATCGGAAGTTATCGATAATGCTTTGTATAAACGGCACGAAAGAGGCGCGTTTGGCCAGCGAGTGAATAAATCCTTTATCGAGACTGATACAGTTAAATAAATTATCGTAGACTGCATTGGCCGGTGATTTTCCGGCACCAAAATGCGAAAGCGATAAATTAAATTCAGCCCGCAGGCTCTGTAGCAACGGATTATTTCTGCCCTGCCTGAGGTGCGGAAACGTTTCAGTGATATCCAGCCGCACATAAGGAAGCTGCTTTATTTTCCGCATCAGCAATTCACTTTCCAGCAGGGTGTGCGCCATTCCCTCATCAATTCGAATTAATGCCGAAACCGTGTGGGTTTCAAACAGCGCGCGATACTGCTCCAGTAATCCAATCTGACTCTGTAACAGGCGCAGCTGCTGCGATTCGTCCAGCTGCGGCAGCAGCAGGTCCTGCGGCAGGGTGATAGGTGCACTTTCATGCACAAACTGGGTTACCAGCTCGACAGCGGTCAGCCGCCCGTCAACATCACAGGCAGGGTAGAACCAAATTTCCGACTGATAGTCGGCCGATAAGTGAATTTTCATTTCTACTGCCAGAATATGCGGCGATGGTTATATCCTATATGAATGGATACAGGCAGGCAATAGGACCAAATCATTGAAGAGATGGACTTAATTAGCCTTCCATCGCCGTTTGCCGTCTGACAATCTCGCTTAAGCCAAATAGGACTAATAAAACCCCGGTTATTAGTGGAATTAAACCGGAAGACATTATGATTAATAAAATCCCGCCGGGATAAATGTCATTTAAAATAAAACTTTCACTGGCGGGTTAAGGTCTGATTTAAATTGGACTTAAGTCGGCGGGATGGGCGCACGGTTAAATGCGCCGCGCCTGCCAGAACACTTTACGCCAGTAGACATTATCCAGCGATGACCGGATCACGCCCTGGCTGGTCGAGGCATGGATAAAGGCGTTATCGGTGTCATAAATCCCGACGTGTAAGCCATTTTCTCCGCGGCCGGTTTTAAAAAATACCAAATCACCCGGCAGCAGATCGTCCTTACTGATCCGCGTACCAATATCGCTCTGCGCCGCAGTGGTGCGCGGTAATTGCAGGGCGAATTTGTCACGGAAGGTGAGATAAACAAAGCCGGAGCAATCGACGCCGTTGCGGCTCATGCCACCATAGCGATAAGGCGTACCACGCCAGTTGCCAAGCTGATCGTTCAACTGGGCAATCACGGTGATCGAATCGGAAAGACGGCCGTTAATGGGCGGCGCGTGATGACTGCAGCCCGTCAGTAGCAGAACCCAAAGCAGCAAAGCCAGGCGCATCGCCAAATGTCCTTATCAGAAGTTACGACCGGCTTAATGTAGCGGGAAAGCGCGCCGGGTGGCAAGTGTCAGGGCAGCACTGTCAGCAGCGTGCGCCCTTCTATTTCCAGCTGGCGAAACGCAATCTGATACAGCGGCGTCAGTTGCGACGGCGTCAGTACCATCGCAGGCGTTCCCTGCGCCACAACCTGGCCCTGATGCATCAGCCAGACGCAATCAGCCTGTTGCAGGCTGTGATTGAGGTCATGGCTGCTGGCGATGACGCTGATACCCGCCGCGCACAGCTCAGCAATTAAATCATCCACCGCTTTCTGCTGGGCCAGATCCAGCGCGGTTAGCGGCTCGTCGAGGATCAGTAACCGGCCACGCGGATTAATCTGCGGATCGATCTGGGCACAGACCGCAGCCAGCCGGACGCGTTGCCACTCACCGCCAGAGAGCTGGGTCAACAAACGGGTTAACTTGTCATCCAGCTGCAGCCGTTGCAGCAGCGTAGTCAGGCGCCGATCCGCGCCGGTATCAGCCGGTTGCAGATGCAGGCGCAAATAGTGCCAGACCGGCATCTGGCTCAGTGGTAACTGCTGCTGAGGCAACCAGCCCCGCACCTGCGCCAGCGCGCTGCCGTGCCAGTTACCCAGCGGACGCTGATCCAGCTCGACGCTGCCGTCAGCGGATTGCAGACCGGCGATGACGCTCAGTAAGGTGCTTTTGCCGGCACCGTTCGGCCCGACCAGATGCAGCAGCTGACCGGCATCCAGCGCACTGCTAAACGGCAGCAGCCGTCCGGAGACGGCTACCTGTTTCAACCGCAACAGCATTTATTTTGCCAGCGCCTGCTTGATGGTCTCCAGAATGATCGGATCTTCCGGCGTCATATCAGGTGCAAAACGCTGAATAACCGTGCCGTCACGGCCAATCAGGAATTTTTCGAAGTTCCACAGGATATCTCCTGGCGCTTTCGGGCCCCGGCCTTTGCTCACCTGGCGCTCATAAAAACCACTGCCTTCCGGACGCACGGCGTCAGGTCGTGCCGCCACCAGCTGGGCATAGAGCGGATGGCGTTGTTCGCCATTAACCTCGGTTTTTTCAAACATCGGAAACGTCACGCCATAAGTGGTGCTGCAGAAGGTTTTGATCTCCTCACTGCTGCCCGGCTCTTGCTCAAGAAACTGGTTGCAGGGAAAGCCCAGCACGCTGAAACCCTGATCCTGCCAGGCTTTTTGCAGATTCTCCAGCTCTTCATATTGCGGCGTCAGACCGCATTTAGAGGCGACATTGACCACCAGCAGTACCTTGCCCTGCCACTGTGACAGCGTGGTTTTTTCCCCATCAAGCGTAACCAGTTCAGTTTGATAAATGCTCATTCTGGATTCCTATCGTGGATGTTAAATAACCAGCCGAGGCTAGCGTGAAGATTTCACCAGTAATGCAATAAACAACGGTGCACCGAGCGTTGCGGTCACCACGCCAATCGGTAATTCAGCTGCGGTCAGTGCCAGGCGGGCGACGATGTCGGCGCCCAGCAGCACACTGGCACCGGCCAGCGCGGACGCCGGCAGCAGATAACGGTGATCGCTGATGCCGCTCAGGCGCAGCAGATGTGGGATCACCAGCCCGACAAAGCCGATGGCCCCGGCCATGGCGACGCTAACGCCCACCAGCCAGCCCATCGCCAGCACCAGCAGATTGCGCCAGCAGAACAGCGACAGGCCAAGCTGGCGTGCCGAAGTCTCGCCCAGTGCCAGTAAATTCAGTATCCGGCCGCTGCCGTTCAGCGCCAGCATCACCGGCAATAAGGCCAGCATCATCCAGCCGTAGCGCCAGTCAATACCGCTGAAGCCGCCCATCATCCAGTACATCAGCTGACGTAAATCAAGACTGGTGCTGAAGTAAACCGCCCAGGTCATGATAGCGCTGCAGATGATGCCCAGCGCAACGCCGGTCAGCAGCAGCCGGGTCACGGAGAGCTGGCGATGGGCGAAATGCAACAGTATTAAGGTGATGATCAGCGCACCGGCCATCGCCGCCAGGCTCAGGCTCCACAGTGAGCCGCTGCCGAGCAGTACCCCGAGCACCAGCCCTATCCCGGCACCATTCGAGACGCCAAGCAGTCCCGGCTCGGCCAGGGGATTGGTAAACAGTGCCTGCATCACCACGCCGCATAACGCCAGTGAGGCGCCCACCAGCATCACAGCCACGCTGCGCGGCAGCCGCAGCTGCCAGACAAACAGCCTGCTGCTGTCATTGAGCCAGTGTGACGGCGCAATCCAGCTGTCGCCAGCGCACAGGCTGACAATAAGTAGCGCAAGCAGCGCAATAGCCAGCCCCGCCAGCCATTTCTGGCTACGGCGATCGGCCTGGTGAGCAAGCTGGTCTAGCAAAGACATAAGCAGGATTAGCTGAGAAAACAGAGATTTGATTGTAGAGGGATTGCAGAAAAAAGAAAGGCTGCTGGTGATGCGCACCGGCGCGGTTGCCGGGAAGCGTGAGGCCGGGAATGCCTGAAATGAAAAAAGGCCGCTTGCGCGGCCTTTTTGAAACGCTGAAATCAGTCAGTCTCTTTGGGTGTAGCGTTCTCTACGCGGCTTTTCAGCTTCTGCCCTGGGCGGAAGGTCACTACGCGACGCGCAGTAATCGGAATATCTTCCCCCGTTTTCGGGTTTCTGCCAGGACGCTGGTTTTTGTCGCGCAGGTCGAAATTGCCAAACCCAGACAGTTTTACCTGTTCTCCATTTTCCAAAGCGCGGCGTACCTCTTCGAAAAACAGCTCCACTAACTCTTTTGCATCGCGTTTGCTCAGCCCGAGTTTCTCAAACAGGTACTCTGACATTTCAGCTTTTGTAAGCGCCATAGGTTCAATCCCTCAAGGTTGCCTGGAATCGCTCTTTTAATGCCGCAACGCATTTGCCAACGGTCGCGGCAATCTCCTCTTCTTCGAGTGTCCGGCTGGTATCCTGCAAAATCAGGCTGATTGCGAGGCTCTTGTAACCCTCAGAAACGCCCTTACCGCGGTACACGTCAAACAAGTTTACGCCAACTACCTGATTTACGCCAACTTTCTTACACTCCGCGATGATATCTGCTGCAGGGACGTTTTCAGCCACCACAACGGCAATATCACGACGGTTCGCCGGGAAGCGTGAAATCTCGCGCGCGTCAGGCAGGACGCGGTCTGCGACCTTATTCCAAAGCAGTTCAAAGACTAAGGTGCGACCATTGAGATCAAGCTTACGTTCCAGCTCAGGATGAACCACTCCGATAAATCCGATTCGTTCATCATGCAAATAAATCGCAGCGCTCTGTCCTGGATGCAACGCCGGATTCGCTTCAGCCCGGAAGCTGATGTCGTCCAGTTTGCCAGTTAAATCGAGCAGCGATTCTAAATCGCCTTTTAAATCATAGAAGTCAACCGTCTGGCGCGCCAGATCCCAGTGCTCTTCAGCGCGGTTGCCGCTCAGTACGCCAGCCAGCATAAGATCCTGACGGATGCCAAGATCGGCCTGACTATCCGGCACAAAGCGCAGGCCGCTCTCAAACAGGCGCACCCGGCTCTGCTGACGGTTCTGGTTGTAGACCACCGCACTCAGTAAGCCGGTCCACAGAGAGAGACGCATGGTCGACATATCGCTGGAGATCGGGCTGGGCAGCAACAGTGCCTCTTCACCCGGATGCAGCAGCTGCTGAATTTTCGGGTCCACAAAGCTGTAGGTAATCGCTTCCTGATAGCCTTTATCGACCAACAGAGTTTTGGCACGCTTCAGCGACAGATTTGCTTCGCGGTGGCGGGTCATCACCAGGCCGGCCTGTACCGGCACGTCCGGAATGTTGTTGTAGCCATAGATACGGGCGACTTCTTCAACCAGATCTTCTTCAATCGCCATATCAAAACGCCAGCTCGGCGCAACCGCCTGCCACTGGCCCTCAGCGGCGCTCACCTGGCAACCGAGGCGGGTCAGAATATCCGTCACCTGCTGATCCGGGATAACGTGTCCAATCAGACGGTCCAGCTTCTCACGACGCAGGGTAATGGTGGCCTGCGGCGGTAACGCGGCCTGATGGGTCTGATCGATGATCGGACCCGCTTCACCACCACAGATGTCTAACAGCAGCGCGGTCGCACGCTCCAGCGCCATCTGCTGCAGAGCCGGATCGACGCCACGCTCATAACGATGTGACGCATCAGTGTGTAAACCGTGACGACGTGCGCGGCCGGTAATCGAGAGCGGGTCGAAATAGGCGCACTCAAACAGGATATTCTGCGTTTCGCTGTTCACACCGGAATGCTCGCCGCCAAAAATACCGGCCATCGCCAGCGCTTTCTGGTGATCGGCGATCACCAGGGTGTCGCTCTGTAAAGTGGCTTCGGTGCCGTCCAGCAGCGTCAGGGTTTCCCCCTCTTTCGCCATCCGCACCACAATCCCGCCATCAATACGGTCGAGATCAAAGGCGTGCATCGGCTGACCCAGCTCCAGCAGCACATAGTTGGTGATATCAACGATAGGGTCGATAGAACGAATGCCACAGCGACGCAGCTTCTCTTTCATCCACAGCGGAGTCGCCGCCGTGACGTTCACGCCTTTCACGACGCGGCCCAGATAGCGCGGACAGGCTTCGGTTGCATCCACCCGAATCGGGAAGGTCTCGTTCAGCGTCGCCGCTACCGGCTGGATCTCCGGCATGTTGAGCGGCAGGCCATTCAGGACGGCCACATCACGCGCAATACCGATAATGCCCAGACAGTCGGCGCGGTTCGGCGTGACGCTGATTTCGATGGTGTTGTCATCCAGCTGCAGATAGTCGCGGATGTCAGTCCCAATCGGCGCATCCGCAGGCAGTTCGATAATGCCGTTGTGATCGTCGGAAATACCCAGTTCGGAGAACGAGCAGAGCATGCCCTCGGACGGTTCGCCACGCAGTTTTGCGGCTTTGATTTTGAAATCACCCGGCAGTACGGCACCCACGGTCGCCACGGCGACTTTCAGGCCCTGACGGCAGTTTGGCGCGCCACAGACGATATCCAGCAGGCGATCGCCGCCGGTGTTGATTTTGGTGACGCGCAGTTTGTCGGCGTTCGGGTGCTGACCGCACTCCACAACTTCACCTACTACCACGCCGTGGAACGCGCCCGCGACCGGGTCCACGCCATCCACTTCCAGGCCGGCATGGTAATTTGCTCAGACAGCGCCGCGCTGTCCAGGGCTGGATTTACCCATTCGCGTAACCAGAGTTCACTGAATTTCATTGGATAACCTGCCCTTACTTAAATTGTTTGAGGAAACGTAAATCGTTTTCGAAGAATGCACGCAGATCGGTCACGCCATAGCGCAGCATGGTCAGACGCTCCATTCCCATACCAAAGGCGAAGCCGGAGTAAACTTCCGGATCGATGCCGACATTGCGCAGCACGTTTGGATGCACCATGCCGCAGCCCAGCACTTCCAGCCATTTACCGTTTTTGCCCATCACATCCACTTCCGCCGAAGGCTCGGTGAACGGGAAATAGGAGGGACGGAAACGAATCTGCAAATCTTCTTCAAAGAAGTTGTTCAGGAAATCGTGCAGCGTGCCTTTGAGATTGGTAAAGCTGATGTTTTTATCGACAATCAGCCCTTCCATCTGATGGAACATCGGCGTGTGAGTCTGATCGTAATCGTTACGGTAGACGCGGCCTGGAGCGATGATGCGAATCGGCGGCTGCTGGTTTTTCATGGTACGAATCTGCACGCCAGACGTCTGGGTACGCAGCAGACGCGTCGCGTCGAACCAGAAGGTGTCATGATCGGCGCGTGCCGGGTGATGGCCAGGAATATTCAGCGCATCAAAGTTATGGTAATCGTCTTCGATCTCCGGGCCCGTCACCACCGCGAAACCCAATTCGCCGAAAAAGGTTTCGATACGGTCGATGGTGCGGGTTACCGGATGCAGACCGCCATTCTCAATGCGGCGGCCAGGCAGTGAAACGTCAATCGTTTCGGCGGCCAGACGCGCATTCAGTACCGCCGACTCCAGCGCGTCTTTGCGTGCGTTCAGACGCTCGGTGACCTGCTGTTTAGCTTCGTTGATCACCGCGCCCGCTGCCGGACGCTCTTCGGCTGGCAGCTCGCGTAAGGTGGTCATCTGCAGGGTCAGATGGCCTTTCTTACCCAGGTATTCGACGCGCACCGCGTCAAGGGCGGCGATATCTGTCGCCCCGTCGATGGCCGCCGTGGCGTTGGCCACCAGTTCTGCGAGTTGGGACATAGTTTCCTCTTTTTCCAGTCAGGCTGGTCAGTTCTCGTTGGGACCTGCCGGTCCAATATGCTAGCGCCAGAAACAAAAAAGCCTCCACGAGGGAGGCTTTCAGCGCGATTTTTCGTTTCTCTTCTTATGCGCAAAAGCCCCCGAATGTCAGGCGCTAAAGTAAAAAAAGAAACGGAAAATAGCAGCAGTCATGCTTGCGGTTACCTTGTCATGAATCATGAGGGTACTATTGAAATGCGTGGCGAAGAAAATGTCAATCTTTTGCGCGAGTTACAGGCAATAAAAAAGGGAGCAAGCTCCCTTTTTCATCCGGCTTACGCCAGTGCTGATTTCGCTTTTTCGACCAGTGCAGAGAATGCCACTTTATCGAATACTGCGATGTCAGCCAGAATCTTACGGTCAATCTCAATGGCTGCTTTTTTCAGACCATTGATGAAACGGCTGTAAGACATGCCGTTCTGACGTGCCGCTGCGTTGATACGCGCGATCCACAGCTGACGGAACTGACGCTTACGTTGACGACGGTCACGGTAAGCATACTGACCAGCTTTGATAACAGCCTGGAAGGCAACGCGGTAAACACGTGAACGTGCACCGTAATAGCCTTTAGCTTGTTTTAAGATTTTTTTGTGACGTGCGCGAGCAACTACACCACGTTTAACGCGAGCCATGTGAGCTCTCCTGTTCTATATTCTGTTTAAAAAAATGGACTTATGCGTACGGCAGGCAGGCAATAACCAGACCCAGATCGCCTTTGGACACCATGCCTTTAGGGCGCAGGTGACGTTTACGCTTAGTAGATTTTTTGGTCAGAATATGACGCAGGTTTGCGTGTTTACGCTTGAAGCCGCCAGAAGCGGTCTTCTTGAAGCGCTTAGCCGCGCCACGTACAGTTTTAATCTTTGGCATTTTAAAAAATATCCACTTCGCATTGTTGATAACATGACCCAGACAGGCGAACAGTTAACCGCACAGCGCGAACGCTGCGCGGCCAATGTTACTTGAAAGCCTACTGTTTCTTCTTAGGAGCGAGCACCATGATCATCTGGCGGCCTTCGATCTTCGAAGGGAAGGATTCGACAATGGCCAAATCCAGATCTTCACACAGGTCTTTACGGACGCGGTTAAGCACTTCCATACCGATCTGCTGGTGCGCCATCTCACGACCGCGAAAACGCAGCGTGATTTTGGCTTTATCGCCTTCTTCCAGAAAGCGAATCAGGTTGCGTAGTTTGACCTGATAGTCGCCATCATCGGTTCCAGGACGGAATTTGATTTCCTTAACCTGAATAACTTTTTGCTTCTTCTTCTGTTCCTTAGAAGATTTGCTTTTTTCATAGAGGAACTTGCCGTAATCCATGATGCGGCAGACCGGCGGTTCGGCGTTCGGGCTGATTTCTACTAAATCAACACCCGCTTCCTCGGCTTTTTCCAAAGCTTCGCGTAATGTGACAATGCCAATCGGCTCGCCATCCATGCCTGTTAAGCGCACTTCAGTTGCACGGATTTCACTGTTGATTTTGTTCGGACGCGTCGGTAGTACTCGTTTTCCGCCTTTAATACTTTATTCCTCCAATTGGTGAAGATTTCGGCTGCGAATCTCTTGTTGAAGTTTCTCAACAAACACATCGACATCCATCGACCCAAGGTCTTTACCACGGCGGGTGCGAACGGCCACTTTGCCAGCTTCCACCTCTTTATCACCGCAGACCAACATATAAGGGACGCGACGTAATGTATGCTCGCGGATTTTAAAGCCTATCTTCTCATTTCTCAAGTCTGCCTTCACACGAATGCCAGCATTCTGCAGCTTACGCGTCAAAGACTCAACATATTCTGCTTGTCCATCGGTAATATTCATTACCACGACTTGCAGCGGTGCCAGCCAGCTTGGGAAGAAACCAGCGAATTCTTCGGTCAGTATACCGATGAAACGCTCCATCGACCCCAGAATCGCACGGTGAATCATCACTGGCGTCTGACGATCGTTGTTTTCGCCCACGTAGGTTGCTTCAAGGCGTTTTGGCAGGGAAAAGTCTAGCTGAACTGTTCCGCACTGCCAGGCGCGATCAAGACAATCGTACAAAGTAAACTCAATTTTAGGACCGTAGAACGCACCTTCGCCTGGCTGGAACTCAAACTCAATGTTGTTCTCGTTCAGCGCGGCGGCCAGATCTTCCTCAGCACGGTCCCACATTTCATCAGTGCCGATACGCTTTTCAGGACGGGTGGACAATTTCACCACAATCTTTTCAAAGCCGAAGGTGCTGTACATGTCATAAACCATGCGGATACAGCTATTCACTTCGTCACGCACCTGCTCTTCAGTACAGAAGACGTGTGCATCGTCCTGGGTAAAGCCACGAACGCGCATCAGACCGTGCAGCGCTCCTGATGGCTCATTACGGTGACAGCTACCAAACTCCGCCATGCGCAGCGGCAGGTCACGGTAGGATTTCAGACCCTGATTAAAGATCTGAACATGCCCAGGACAGTTCATCGGCTTGATGCAATATTCACGGTTCTCAGACGAGGTGGTGAACATCGCTTCTTTGTAGTTTTCCCAGTGCCCGGTTTTTTCCCACAACACGCGATCCATCATGAATGGACCTTTGACTTCCTGGTACTGGTACTCTTTTAGCTTGCTGCGGACAAACACTTCCAGCTCGCGGAAGATGGTCCAGCCGTCATTATGCCAGAATACCATGCCCGGCGCTTCTTCCTGCATGTGGTAGAGGTCAAGCTGCTTACCAATCTTACGATGGTCACGCTTCGCCGCCTCTTCCAGACGCTGCAGATAGGCGGCCAGTTGCTTCTTGTCTGCCCACGCGGTGCCATAAATACGCTGCAGCATTTTGTTATTGCTGTCGCCGCGCCAGTAGGCACCGGAGATTTTCTGCAGCTTGAAATGATGACAGAAACGCATGTTCGGCACGTGCGGACCGCGGCACATGTCGACATATTCTTCGTGATGATAAAGGCCAGGATGGTCATCGTGGCTGATGTTTTCATCAAGAATGGTGGTCTTGTAGACTTCACCCCGCGCCGCGAACACGTCGCGCGCTTCCTGCCAGCTGACTTTTTTCTTCACCACGTCATAGTTGGTTTCAGCCAACTGATGCATGCGTTTTTCCAGCAGGTCGATATCTTCCTGGGTCAGAGTACGATCAATATCGACATCATAATAGAAGCCGTTATCAATCACCGGACCGATAGCCATTTTGGTATCCGGCCACAGCTGCTTAATCGCATGCCCTAACAGGTGCGCGCAGGAGTGACGGATGATTTCCAGACCCGCTTCGTCTTTTGCGGTAATGATCGCAACGGACGCATCTTCAGTGATGGGATCGACAGCATCAACCAGTTCACCATTAACGCGACCCGCGATGCAGGCTTTTGCTAATCCCGGGCCGATGTCCAGCGCGATATCCATCACGCTGACAGGGCGATCAAATACACGCTGGCTGCCATCAGGAAGCGTAATTACAGGCATTTCATATCCTTAATTGCAGTGGTAAGCCACACGAAAGCTTACATGCAACATCATGTAAATTTAATGACCCGGCGTTATGTCAGACCCACAGTGTCGGAATGTCGCCAGGATTTCAGTGCGGAAGCGATGATAGCAGTTTTCCCGGGCGAGAAAAACCCATGCCGTTTTCGCTAAGCCTCGGAGAGATCAAAAAAAAGCGGCCTGACTCATCGTCAGACCGCCTGGCATGCTGCTGCGGGAAACCGCCTTACATGGCGTAAGAGAGCATGATAGAGGTTTTGGTATCGGTGCGATCCGGCGCAGACTCTGGTGGATTGTTGTTCCAGGTCACGTTGTAAGCCAGCTTCAGCGCGAAGTGGCTATTGATGGCAACCTGCAGGCCGGTTTCAGAGTTGAGGGTGGTGTCTTCACCGAAGCTGCTCAGCACGGAGACACCCTGCACGAATTTGGTGGTATCAGTCAGCTGCCACTGGTAGCTGATGGCGCCGTAGCCCAGCGCTTTAGTTTCATGACCGCCATCGTGGAAGTCATCATAACGTACACCCGGACCAAATTCCGCACGCAGCGAATGCACCGGGCCGTTCAGAATCTGGCGACCGTAACCGGCAGTCAGCACATCACGTGAATCGTAGCCGTTGAAGCGATCGCTTAACCAGCTTGCCTGACCAAACAGGTAGTCATAGGAGTTGAGGTTATAACGTGAACGGCCACCGATGTTATAGGTCTCAGACGAGCGCTCATCATTTGATGAAGTATTCGCTGCGTTGCCCCATAAGCTGTATGCCATCGATGACTGATACCAGGTCATGTTGGTCTGAGCGGTCATGGATGAACTGGTGGTGTTACCGGTTTGCGCCAGGTAACCTGCAGATGCAGAACCTTCGAACGGTTTTTTCGCCGTGGAAGGGTCATCCATTGAAGTAAATACGGCATTATCGGCCAGTGCCTGGTGGCAAAACGCTCCGGCGGAGAGCAAAAGAACAGCAGACAGCTTATTAAAGGCTTTCATTAAATGTGATCCGTGCGACAGTTTAAAAAACGGAGAGTCTGAAGCGTTTTGCCGGGCAATCAATGCAATTTACGGTAAGTTTTGTAAAAAAATATTAACTCGCTCGAAATGCGTGGTATTGCTCTGAAACCGCATGTTAATTGGGACTCTTCTGATTAACGCGGCGCATTATAGTGGTCCCCACAGCAAAATACAGCCGCTGCGCAACAAGATTTTTCAGAACGTTAACCGTTGCCGTTGACAGGTTTTTACGTTCCGTCGTCAGCGTATGCTTTCACCATCCCCTTAATAACTCGCTCATTTTTTCACCATGGTCTACGCTCAGTTCAGTTTCTCTACCCAGAGGTGCATGATGAGCAGCAATTCCTTAACCCGTTATATCGTCACGTTGCAGTATCAGGAATCTGGCTTAAGTGACATTCTTGAGCTAACCGGCGCAATGACTGCTGCCGGGTTTACCACCACCCTGACGGATGATGAGGGGCACCCGCATGAGCTGGGGACCAATAGCTTTGGTATTGTTACCACGCTGGAGGAAGACGATCTGCGACAGCAGGTCGCTGCCGCTGGCGAAAGCGCACTGGGACAAAAGCCAGAAGTGACCGTCACCACCTTTGAGCAGTTCCTGCGCGACGCCGCCGATCATCGCCCTGCCGCCTCTCCGGCTGAGTAAAGGGTGCTTCCGCGCTGGTTTTGGTGAATATTTACGCGCTACAATCGAACTTACGCAGCGAATAACGAGGATAGCCCGATGTGGTCAGCCATTAGTCGTCTGTTAAGCGAGCAGTTAGGCAACGCCGAAATTACCCAACGTCACGCCCTGCCCGGTGGCGAAGTCCATCCCACCTGGCGTATCCGCTACGGTGACCACGACGTGTTCGTAAAATGCAACAGCCGCGAGATGCTGTCGCTATTTACCTGGGAAGCCGATCAGCTGGCACTGCTGGCCCGCACCCAGACCGTCAGGGTGCCGAAGGTCTATGGTGTCGGTCATCATCGCGAAGAGAGCTTTCTGCTGCTGGAATATATTCAGCCGCAGCCGCTCGATCCCCAGAGCGCCTTTCAGCTGGGCCAGCAGCTGGCGCATCTGCATCAGTGGAGCGAGCAGACTCAGTTCGGACTCGACTTTGATAACAACATCACCACCACTCCCCAACCCAACAGCTGGCTGCGACGCTGGTCGGTTTTCTTTGCTGAGCAGCGCATCGGCTGGCAGCTACAGCTGGCAGCGGAAAAAGGCATTCAGTATGGCGATACTGAACTGATTATTGCCTGCGTGCAGCGGGTGCTGGCATCGCATCATCCTCAGCCCTCTTTACTGCATGGCGATCTCTGGCCCGCTAACTGCGCCAGCAGCGCCACCGGGCCGTGGATCTTCGATCCCGCCTGTTACTGGGGCGATCGTGAATGTGATTTAGCGATGCTGAGCTGGTTTCCTGACCTGCCGCGGCAAATCTTCGAGGGCTACCACGCTGTCTGGCCGCTGCCGGATGGCTTTTCGCAGCGTCAGCCGGTTTATCAGCTTTATTATCTGTTAAACCGGGCGAACGTGTTCGGCGGGCACTGGCTCGGCGACGCACAGTTCGCCATTGGTCAGTTGCTGGATGAGGATGCACTGTCAGCCAGTCAGGCCAAACCGGCCTGACTGCATCAGATAAAGCCCAGCAGCGACAGCGCGAAATAGCCAGCGATGGCAATCACGATCGGCAGGACGTAAAGCGGAAAAATCTGCAGAAAGATGGTGTGGCGCGGGACGCGTACCTTCTCTTCCAGCTGCTGGCGGGTGCGCCCTTCACTGCCCTTCACCTGCTCCAGAATTAACTGATCCTCAATGCCTTCTTTGACATGACGCACCTGACGTCCCATCCGCGCGCCTGATGATTCCAGCGCCAGCCCGACAAAGATCAGAATATAGATCAGCCAGAACCCGAGGTTCATCTGACCGTTAAATTCCGGTACCGGCGAGTTATGCCAGAACACGTTAAGGAACGGGGTATTAAAGCGGATCATGTCGACGATGACATGGACAAAATCGAGCATAACTGCGTCAATGCCTGGCTGCTTTTCGCTGTGCTTAAACATAAAGCTCAGCACAGAAATAATCGTCGAGAGTAGCGCCAGTAAAAAAATCACCCAGCCAGCCACACGCTTAAGGATGGCGATGCGGCCAGCCTGTTGATAGGTCATGATATCTCCTGAACCCAAAATCCAATTTGCTGTAAGTCTACCTGCCAATGACGAAATTTCCCAAATAAAGCGTGGCTGGCTGCTCTGCGACCCGCAACCGGCCGATCAATGCTAAGGTAAGTCAGACTTTATAAGGAGACCTCAGATGCCCTATCACCGCCCCGTTCTCGCCGCATTGTTTGACATGGATGGCTTATTAATCGATTCCGAGCCGCTGTGGGATCAGGCTGAACTGGATATTTTTTCGACGCTGGATGTCGACCTGTCGCGCCGCAACGAGTTGCCTGACACGCTCGGCTTACGCATCGATCAGACAGTACGTATGTGGTACGAAACGCTGCCGTGGAACGGTCCCAGTCAGCAGGAGGTCACGCAGCGCATCATTGCCCGGGCGATGACGCTGATTGAAGAGACCCGTCCGCTGTTGCCAGGGGTTGAGGCCGCACTGCAGCTGTGCCGGCAGCACAACCTGAAAATTGGCCTCGCCTCCGCCTCACCGCTGGCGATGCTGGAACGGGTACTGGAGATCTTCAACCTGCGGCACTATTTCGACGTGCTCGCCTCGGCGGAAGCGCTGCCTTACAGCAAACCCCATCCGCAGGTCTATCTCAACGCGGCCGCCAGCCTGGCGATCGACCCGCTTAACTGCGTCACGCTGGAAGATTCCTTCAACGGTATGATCGCCACCAAAGCGGCGCGGATGCGTTCGATTGTGGTTCCGGCGGCGGTGCACCGGGACGATCCGCGCTGGGCGCTGGCAGATGTCCGGCTGGATGACCTGACCCAACTGACGCTGGCCGATTTACACGGTTAAGTGCAAGCCCGCCAGCAGGCGGGCTGTTTAACCCGCTTCGGCGTACTGTTGATCTACTCCGCAAATAATTAAAACAACGTTTCATTTTTATTGAATTCATATCCCGCTCTGCCTAAGATGCCCAGACAGTCCCTGTTCCGGGGCATGCTTAACCTGATCTGCAGAGAGGCCTGAGATGGACGTTCGTCAAAGCATTCACAGTGATCACGCCAGACAGCTGGACACTGACGCGCTGCGCCGCGAGTTTCTGATTGAAACGATTTTTACTGCCGATAACTACACCCTGACCTACAGCCATATCGATCGCATTATCATCGGCGGCGTAATGCCGGTGAATAACCCGGTAACGATTGGCGACGAAATGGGTAAGCAGTTAGGCGTCAGCTACTTTCTTGAACGCCGCGAACTGGGCATGATCAATATCGGTGGCCCCGGACTGGTGGAAGTGGATGGCAAAAGCTGGGAAATCGGCCATGAAGAGGCACTCTATATCGGTAAGGGTGCGCGAAATCTGCTGTTCCGCAGTCTGAATCCGGCCCAGCCGGCGAAGTTCTACTACAACAGCGCGCCTGCGCATGCGACCTTCCCGGATAAAAAAATCACCTTACAGGAGGCCGCCACCGCCACACTCGGCGATCCTGCCACCTCCAATCGCCGCACCATCAATAAGTTCATCGTGCCGGACGTGCTACCGACCTGTCAGCTCACCATGGGCTTAACCAAACTGGAGGAAGGCAGCCTGTGGAACACCATGCCGTGCCACACCCATGAACGCCGCATGGAGGTCTATTTCTATTTCGACATGAGCGAGGAGAGTGCGGTTTTCCACATGATGGGCGAGCCGCAGCAAACCCGTCACCTGCTGGTGCATAACGAGCAGGCGGTGATTTCACCCAGCTGGTCGATTCACGCCGGCGTCGGCACGCAGCGCTACACCTTCATCTGGGGCATGGTGGGCGAAAATCAGGTCTTTGATGACATGGACCACGTCAAAATCAGCGAACTACGCTGAGCAGAGGAGAAATATCATGGTACTGAATGCGTTTAGCCTGGAAGGGAAAGTGGCGCTGGTGACCGGCTGTAATACCGGTTTAGGACAGGGTATGGCGCTGGGTCTGGCGCAGGCGGGATGCGACATCGTCGGCGTCAACCGCGAAGGACCGGACGAGACCCAAAGCAAAGTGGAAGCGCTGGGCCGCCGTTTCTGGTCGATAAAGGCTGACCTGATGAAAACGGAGGTGGTCGGCTCGGTGGTTGAGCAGGCGCTGGCCGCGGCGGGTAAAATCGACATTCTGGTGAATAATGCCGGGATTATCCGCCGCGAAGATGCGCTGAACTTCAGCGAGCAGGACTGGGATGATGTAATGAATCTCAACAGCAAGAGTCTGTTTTTTCTGTCACAGCAGGTAGCCCGGCAGTTTATCGCCCAGGGTAACGGCGGCAAAATTATCAATATTGCTTCGATGCTTTCGTTCCAGGGTGGGATTCGCGTGCCCTCTTATACTGCGTCAAAAAGTGCGGTAATGGGGCTGACCCGCCTGATGGCGAACGAATGGGCGAAGCACAATATTAATGTCAATGCGATTGCCCCCGGTTACATGGCCACCAATAACACCCAACAGTTACGCAGTGATGAAGCGCGCAGTGAAGAGATCCTCGGGCGTATTCCGGCCGGACGCTGGGGCGTACCCGACGATATGATGGGGCCGGTGGTGTTCCTGGCCTCAGCCGCCTCTGACTACGTTAACGGCTTTACGCTGGCGGTGGATGGCGGCTGGCTGGCGCGCTGATTTATCGGGCGGACACGCCACCGGGATTGTCCGCTTTTTTTAGTTAAATTCACGCTTCGTTACAGCGTCACATGTTCTCATTCACTGGATAAATCCCTATACTGGATGCATCGACAGTTTTCTTTGCAGCCAGGTTCCATCATGACGGCCGAGGGCCATATCATTTTTGCCATTGCGAGTGCCATTTTCGCTAAACGTGCTGAACTTACACCGGTGCTGGCGCAGGCAGACTGGTGGCATCTTGTTCCGTCGGCACTGCTGACCTGCCTGTTGCCCGACATCGATCACCCCAAATCGCTGCTCGGACAACGACTACGCTGGCTCTCTCATCCGATTGCACGGGCGTTTGGCCACCGCGGTTTTACCCACAGTTTACTGGCGGTGGCTGCCGGGCTGTGGCTGTTTCAGCTTAACCTGCCAGCTGAGTCGCCGATTCCGCCTGATGTATTGCAGGGACTGACGCTGGGTTATCTCAGCCATATTGTTGCTGACATGCTGACACCGGCGGGCGTGCCTCTGTTATGGCCCTGCCGCTGGCGCTTTCGTCTACCTATTCTGAAAAGTCAGAAAGGTAACCAGCTTGAGCGGGCTTTGTGCCTTGGACTGGTTGGCTATGCGCTGTGGTTCCCGGTGGGTATGCCTTCGTTTGGTGCAAACGGCTGGCCCGCTCAGCTATTTGATACGCTACAAAATGGTGTTGGTCGGTTAATTTCCAGTCATGCTGCGCATTAAATCAACAAATTAAGCGATTAAGTTATAAAGCATGCCATTTGGATATAAGGCCTGCACCCTCTCCTGCTGATACCATTCCCGCAGTCTTAATTCGTGATTAACATTATGCGGTTTTCCCGACGCGGAAAACCGCATTACTCTGGAGTTTCAGTATGGACCTTCCTCTTACGCTTAACCTCGTCGCCTTTGTGGTGCTGCTGGTGTTGCTCTCCCGTTTCAGCCGCAACAACTGGAGCCTGTCGAAGAAAGTGCTGACCGGTCTGGTGATCGGCGTACTGTTCGGCCTGGTGCTGCAGCTGATTTACGGTGAAAACAGCGCGGTGGTTAAAACCTCTATCAGCTGGTTTAACATCGTTGGCAATGGCTACGTGCAGCTGCTGCAGATGGTGGTAATGCCGCTGGTGTTTGTTTCGATTCTGAGTGCGGTTGCCCGCCTGCATAACGCCTCTTCACTGGGTAAAATCAGCGTACTGACCATCGGCGTGCTGCTGTTTACCACCGCTATCTCGGCGCTGGTTGGGGTGTTCGTCACCGGCCTGTTTGGTCTGAGCGCTGAAGGTCTGGTGCAGGGTGTGCAGGAAACCGCGCGTCTGAGTGCCATTCAGAGCAACTACGTCGGCAAAGTCTCTGACCTGAGTGTGCCGCAGCTGGTGTTGTCCTTTATTCCGAAAAACCCGTTTGCCGATCTGACCGGTGCGAATCCGACCTCGATCATCAGCGTGGTCATCTTTGCTGCCTTCCTTGGTGTGGCCGCGCTGCAGCTGCTGAAAGATGATGAAGTAAAAGGTCAGCGCGTGCTGGTGGCGATCGACACGCTGCAGTCGTGGGTGATGAAGCTGGTTCGTTTAGTGATGAAGCTGACGCCGTACGGTGTGCTGGCCCTGATGACCAAAGTGGTAGCCGGTTCGAATCTGCAGGACATCATCAAACTGGGAAGCTTCGTGGTTGCCTCTTACCTCGGTCTGGCAATTATGTTTGGCGTCCATGCGCTGCTGCTGTCGGTCAACGGGATTAACCCGATGCGTTTCTTCCGCAAAGTGTGGCCGGTGATTACCTTTGCCTTTACCAGCCGCTCCAGCGCCGCCAGTATTCCGCTGAGCGTTGAGACGCAAACCCGTCGCCTCGGCGTGCCAGAGTCGATTGCCAGCTTCTCAGCCTCGTTCGGTGCCACAATCGGCCAGAACGGCTGTGCCGGTCTCTATCCGACCATGCTGGCAGTGATGGTTGCGCCAACCGTTGGCATCAATCCGTTTGACCCACTGTGGATCGCCACGCTGGTCGGGATTGTCACGCTGAGCTCGGCTGGCGTAGCCGGTGTTGGTGGCGGTGCGACTTTCGCCGCGCTGATTGTGCTGCCCGCCATGGGCCTGCCGGTCACTCTGGTGGCGCTGCTGATCTCCATCGAACCGCTGATCGACATGGGCCGTACCGCACTGAACGTCAATGGCTCCATGACGGCCGGTTCCCTCACCAGCCGCTGGTTAGGTCTGACCGATAAGCGCGTGCTGGACAGCGACGAACACGCCGAACTGGCACACCGTTAATCCGGTATCAAACCTGGCGCGCCCGCGCCAGGTTTTCTGCTCTTCTCCCGCTTTCTCTCCATAA
This sequence comes from Pantoea brenneri, assembly GCA_002095305.1. Lineage (GTDB taxonomy): Bacteria > Pseudomonadota > Gammaproteobacteria > Enterobacterales > Enterobacteriaceae > Pantoea > Pantoea brenneri. The sequence continues at coordinate 3,424 of MIEI01000018.1, read as the reverse complement.
TTTCCCCGCTTGATGGCGACGCCGTTAAGAAAACGTTAAGCATGGTAAACAGGCGAAAATTCGCCGCTTTAGCGCTTGTCTTTAGTCGCTAAAAGGCCAATTCTGCAGGCAGTCTTATAAGGAGAATGCCCGATGAAAAAAGTTATCGCCTCCCTGCTGGCGTTAACCCTGTTAACCCCGGCTATCGCTTTCGCTCATCCTGGCGGATGGGGTCCACATGGTGGTCCTGGCCCACACTGGGGCGGGCCCGGTCCGGTGCGTTTTTTACCTGAAGCCGCAACAGCGGTGTTGATCGGCGGACTGACCTATTACCTGCTTAACGGCAACTATTATCAGCGCCATGGCGAAGAGTATGTGGTGGTCGAACCGCCTGAAGAGCGCCGGGTCAGCGATGACATGCGGGTGCTGGACTTCAACGGTAAACGCTTTTATGTGCAGCAGGGGCATTACTACCAGCGGCAGATAGATGGCGATTACGTCGAGGTTCCGCGTCCGGCAGGCTTATAACGGCCGAAACGAAAAACGGCCCGTCAGATGACGGGCCGTTTATTATTCAATCGGGGCTTTGCAGCGAATGACTTACTGCTGAACCTGCGGATCGGTATCGTATTCCGCACAGCTCTGGAAGCCGTAGTTCATTACGCGACCGGTATCGTTATAGCTCACGAAATAGGTCTGCGCTTTGCCGTCACGCTGGCCCAGTACATACGTCTGGCAGGTGCCACGCGCGTGAACCATGGTGATTTCAGTAGACGGTGTGCCAGCGATCTGACGAACCTGGTCACGGGTCATGCCTTTTTTAACATCCTTTACCACCGGCTTAGTCACATAGCTTTCAGCGCGATCGTAAGTCGTACAACCAGACAGGGCAGCCAGCGTCAGCGCCGCAGCGATACATCCCATCACTTTATTCATCTTGTTGTTCCTCATTTATTGTCCATGTGCAGACAAGCCTGGAACATAAATTCAGGTTTATCAAGTTTATGGCGAACTTTTAATGCGCTGACAACCGTCAGGATTTCGTAAAGAAGGCTGTTTTGCTGTCAACGGGCACGTATAATCTGCGGCAAAAAACAGGTCCCCTTAGCCAGCATAAAAGCGTCGCCGGGGCGCGGGTTGCCCTCACCGGCGGCTCACGGGATGACGCCGGCATCAGTAACCGCCCGCTAATGCGTTGTCCGCCTTTCATTCACCCATCGCTTCAGATACTGAGGATAAATGACACCTGCACACTCCAACCGGCTGGTTTATGCCATCACGCTGGGCCTGCTGGCCGCACTCGGCCCGCTCTGTATCGACCTTTACCTGCCCGCGCTGCCTCAGCTGGCCCGGGACCTGCACACCGAAACCGCCACGGCGCAGCTTAGCCTGACCGCCGGACTACTCGGCCTGGGTGCCGGCCAGTTAGTCTTCGGTCCGATGAGCGACAAATTTGGTCGTCTGCGACCGCTGGCTTTGTCACTGGTACTGCTGTTTATCGCTTCGATCGGCTGTGCGCTGGCGCAGGATATTCATCAGTTGCTGCTGGCTCGCCTGTTTGAAGGTTTGGCCGGCGCGGGCGGCGCGGTGTTATCACGCGCCATCGCTCGTGACATGTATAGCGGTCACGAGCTGACCCGCTTCTTCGCCCTGCTGATGCTGGTAAACGGTCTGGCACCGATTGCCGCTCCGGTACTCGGCGGCGTGCTGATGACGGTGCTTAACTGGCGTGGCATTTTTGTGGTGCTCGCCTGCATTGCGGTACTGCTGATTTTACTGGCGCGCTGGAAGCTGCATGAAACCCTGCCCGATGCGCGCCGCAGTAAAGGCTCGATTTTCTCCGCCTACGCCGCGCTGGGCCAGGTGATTACCCATCGTCCTTTTATGGGCTTCTGCCTGACACAGGGCTTTATGATGTCCGGCATGTTCGCCTATATCGGCGCATCGCCGTTCGTGTTGCAACAGCTGTACGGTCTGTCACCGCAGGCATTTAGCTTCTGCTTTGCGGCTAACGGTGTCGGACTGGTGATCGCGTCCCAGACCAGCGCCCGTCTCTGCCCGCTGTGGGGAGAATATCGGGTACTGAAAGGCGGGCTGACGCTGGCCTTTGTTGCCTCCAGCCTGCTGCTACTGGCCGCACTGACGCAGGCGCCTTTACCGCTGCTGCTGGTGGCGCTGTTCTTTACCATTGCCAGTAACGGGGTCATTGCGACCACCGCTTCATCACTGGCGATGCAGAGCCAGGGCCATCGCGCCGGTAGCGCCTCAGCAGTGATTGGCGTCACCATGTTCACACTGGGCGCCCTCACCGTGCCGATTACCGGTATTGGCGGCACCTCAGTGCTGAGCATGACCGCCACCATTTTTGGCTGCTTTATGCTGGCGATCCTGATGTTCCTGCTGCTGGCAAAAAAACCGCTGCCGCAGGTGAAAACTGTCTGATTTCGCAACGGTTAACTGCAATCGGCTGCCGCTTTGGCTTGTTGTTTTCGCTGAGGCACGTTAGCTTTAATAAAACGTTCGCATCGAGCCGACGGGCCACTGACCTGAGGAGAAGTTCATGTCACTGCAGCAGGAAATCATTGAAGCACTGGGCGTTAAGCCCACTATCGACGCCGATCACGAAGTGCGCGTTAGCGTCGATTTTCTTAAGTCCTACCTGAAGCGGCACAGCGGTCTTAAGACGCTGGTGCTGGGGATCAGCGGCGGCCAGGACTCTACCCTGGCGGGTAAACTGGCGCAGCTGGCAATCAGCGAACTGCGCCAGGAGAGCGGCGATAACGACTACACCTTTATCGCGGTGCGCCTGCCTTATGGCGTGCAAGCCGATGAGCAGGATTGTCAGGACGCGCTGGCGTTCATTCAGCCCGATCGGTCGCTGGTGGTGAACATCAAAGAGTCGGTGCTCGCCAGTGAGCGGGCGCTGCAGGCGGCCGGCATTACGCTGTCTGACTTCGTGCGCGGCAATGAAAAAGCGCGTGAGCGAATGAAAGCGCAGTACAGTATCGCAGGCATGACCAAAGGCGTGGTGGTCGGTACCGACCATGCGGCTGAAGCGGTCACCGGCTTCTTCACCAAGTATGGCGATGGCGGCACCGACATTAATCCGCTGTTCCGCCTCAACAAACGCCAGGGCAAACAGCTGCTGAAACAGCTTGGCTGTCCGGAACATCTCTACCTGAAGAAACCGACGGCCGACCTCGAAGACGATCGTCCCGGCCTGCAGGATGAAGTGGCGCTGGGCGTGACCTACGAGATGATTGATGACTATCTGGAAGGCAAAACCATCGATCCTGATAACGCAAAAATCATTGAAGGCTGGTATCTGAAAACCGAGCACAAACGTCGCCCACCGATTACCGTTTTCGACGATTTCTGGAAGTAATCCCGCTCCTCCCTTGCTGCGGCAAGGGAGGCTTTAGCGCCTTACCCGGTTGAGAGTGAC
>MIEI01000017.1 GCA_002095305.1 Pantoea brenneri | reverse complement strand
TCTGCGCGAGCAGCATGAGGCTGAGCGCTTGCTGGCGGAGTTCTGTAAGCGCCAGGGACAGCACTATGAAGCCGATGCGCTGGAAGGTTTGCAGCGCGAACTTGAAGCACAGATTGAGCAGCTGAACAGCAGCGTCGCGGACGCGGGTGAGCAGCGCATGATGATGCGCCAGGAGCTGGAACAGCTGCGCGAACGGATTGCCACGCTAACGGCCCGGGCACCGCACTGGCTGGCGGCGCAGGAAATCCTGACGCAGCTTAGTGAGCAGACCGGCCAGGCGCTGACCAGCAGTCAGGACGTGACCGAATATATGCAGCAGCTGCTGGAGCGGGAACGTGAAACCACCGTTGAACGTGACGAAGTGGCGGCGCGTAAACGCGATATCGAGCAGCAGATTGAACGTCTCAGCCAGCCTGGCGGTGCCGAAGATGCGCGCCTGAACCAACTGGCCGAACGCTTCGGCGGCGTCTTGCTGTCCGAAATTTATGATGATGTCACGCTGGATGACGCGCCTTACTTCTCGGCGTTGTACGGTCCGTCGCGTCACGCGATTGTGGTACCCGATCTGTCGCTGGTGCGCGAGCAGCTCGACGGACTGGAAGAGTGCCCGGAAGATCTCTACCTGATCGAGGGCGATCCGCAATCTTTCGATGACAGCGTATTCAGCGTCGATGAGCTGCAGAATGCGGTGGTGGTAAAAGTCGCGGAGCGTCAGTGGCGCTATTCGCGTTTCCCGAAAATACCGCTGTTTGGTCGTGCCGCACGTGAGAATCAGCTTGAACTGCTGCACAGCGAACGCGATCGTCTGGCTGAGCGCTATGCCACGTTGTCATTCGACGTACAGAAAACCCAGCGTCTGCATCAGTCCTTCAGCCGGTTTATCGGTAGTCATCTCGCGGTGGCGTTTGATGCCGATCCGGAAGCCCAGATTCGTCAGTTGGGCGCGCGCCGCGGCGAGCTGGAGCGGGCGCTTAATCAGCACGAGAGCAATAATCAGCAGCAGCGTCAGCAATATGAACTGGCGAAAGAGGGCGTAGCGCAGCTCAACCGGCTGCTGCCGCGCGTCAATCTGCTGCTGGATGAGACGCTGGCCGATCGCTGCGAAGAGATCCGCGAGCAGGTTGAGGAAGCGCAGGATGCAGCACGCTTCCTGCATCAGCATGGCGCGAAACTGGCGAAACTCGAACCGATTATCGCCGTACTGCAGAGCGATCCGGAACAGCATGAACAGCTGCAGGCCGATTATCAGCAGGCGCAGCAACAGCAGCGCAACGCCCGCCAGCAGGCTTTTGCCCTGACGGAAGTGGTGCAGCGTCGTGCGCACTTTGGCTATGACGATTCGTCGAGCATGCTTAACGGCAACAACGATCTCAGCGACAAACTGCGTCAGCGGCTGGAGCAGGCGGAGGCGGAGCGGAGTCGCAGCCGTGAACGTCTGCGCGAGCATCAGGCGCAGCTGACACAATACGCCCAGGTGCTGGCCTCGCTGAAAAGTGCCTACGACGCCAAACGCGACATGCTGAAAGAGTTGCATCAGGAGATGCAGGATATCGGCGTTCACGCTGATGCCAACGCCGAAGCACGGGCGCGGGTGCGTCGTGATGAACTCTATACGGCGCTGAGCCATAACCGTGCGCGGCGTAATCAGCTGGAGAAACAGCTGACCTTCTGTGAAGCGGAAATGGAAAACCTGCAGAAGCGACTGCGCCAGCTGGAACGTAACTATCATCAGGTGCGCGAACAGGTGGTCAGCGCCAAGGCGGGCTGGTGTACGGTGCTGCGGCTGGTGAAAGAGAATGGTGTCGAACGTCGCCTGCATCGTCGTGAACTGGCTTACCTGAGCGGCGACGAGCTGCGTTCTATGTCGGATAAGGCATTGGGTGCGCTGCGTCTGGCGGTAGCCGACAACGAACATCTGCGTGACGTGCTGCGTCTGTCGGAAGATCCGAAACGTCCGGAACGGAAGATTCAGTTCTTTATTGCGGTTTACCAGCATCTGCGCGAGCGTATTCGTCAGGATATTATTCGCACCGACGATCCGGTCGAAGCGATTGAGCAGATGGAAATTGAGCTGAATCGCCTGACGGAAGAGCTGACCGCGCGTGAGCAGACGCTGGCTATCAGTTCGCGCAGTGCCGCTAACATTATCCGCAAAACCATTCAGCGTGAGCAGAACCGTATCCGCCAGCTGAACCAGGGCCTGCAAACCGTGAGCTTTGGTCAGGTGCGCAGCGTGCGACTCAACGTCAACGTGCGGGAGACGCATGCGATGCTGCTGGATACGCTGTCGGAAGAGCATGAGCAGCACCAGGATCTGTTTAACAGCAATCGTCTGACCTTCTCAGAGGCGCTGGCGAAGCTTTATCAGCGCCTCAATCCGCACATCGATATGGGACAGCGCACGCCGCAGACCATTGGTGAGGAGCTGCTGGACTACCGCAATTATCTTGAGATGGAAGTCGAAGTTAACCGTGGATCAGACGGCTGGCTGCGTGCAGAAAGTGGCGCACTGTCAACCGGTGAAGCGATCGGTACCGGGATGTCGATTCTGGTGATGGTGGTACAGAGCTGGGAAGAGGAGTCGCGCCGCCTGCGCGGTAAAGACATTTCCCCCTGCCGGTTACTGTTCCTTGATGAAGCGGCGCGTCTCGATGCGCGCTCCATCGCCACGCTGTTTGAGCTGTGTGAACGACTGGAAATGCAGCTGGTGATCGCCGCGCCGGAAAATATCAGTCCGGAGAAAGGCACCACTTACAAGCTGGTGCGTAAGGTGTTTAACAACACTGAGCATGTGCATGTAGTTGGCCTGCGCGGTTTCGCTGCCGATCCCTCACCGACCCGACGTCAGGATGAGAGCGATTCTCTGCCCGATTTAGCCGGTGAAAAATCGCAGGCTGAAACGTAGTCAAAAACAGAACCATTGGTTAATCTGGTAACGGCATTTGTCGCGTGAGGCAAATGCCGTTTTTGTTTGTATACTCAACATTATGAGTAAGCAGCCCGGTCGCAGTAGTTTCAGGGAACGCTGCGCAGTTGAACAGATAAGGGGGCAGGGATGTTGCTGGCAAATACGTTTAAACATCATCGTGTTGTTTCATTGTTAGCGCTGGCGCTAACCGTGGTTCCATTTACACTGCCACAGGCCGCTGTGATTGCCGCTATGCCGGGGATCACGCAGGGGGCGACGTCAGTCACCGACAGTCAGCAACGTATCCGGCAGGCCTTCTCCAGCGCCGATCAGCCATTCTATCTGCCTTCACTGGCCACGCTGTATGCGTCACGTCACATGCAACCGATCTGGCAGGACCGCCAGGCGGTGCAAAAATTTCAGCAGCAGCTGGCGGAAGCCGCGCTTTCTGGCGTGCAGCCACAGTTTACCCGCTGGGTTGAACGTCTGACCGATCCGGCGATTTCCGGCTTTGCCCGTGACGTCACGCTGTCTGATGCGATGCTCGGCTATCTGCAGTTTGTCTCCAGCGTGCCTACCCAGGGTGAAACCTGGCTCTACAGCAACGTGCCGTATAAGCTGGCCCAGCCGTCGGTGTCAGTGGTGAATCAGTGGCAGAACGCCGTCAATGCTGGTTCAGACAGCGCATTTATTACCTCACTGGAACCTCAGCACCCGCAATATCGCCCGATGCACGCTGCGCTCAAAACATTGCTCAGCGACAAACGCCCATGGCCGCAGCTGAAGGGGAGCGAAACCCTGCGTCCGGGACAGGTGAGTGATGATGTGCCAGCGTTACGTGAAATCCTGCAGCGTAGCGGGATGCTGACCGCTCAGACCACTGCGCCGGCACCGGATGAGGACGCGGTTCCGGTTTCAACAGTACCGGTCAGCCACAGCGATCAGCCGGTGGTGGTCAGTCCGTCGCTACGCCGGTCACCGATCTGCCTGTTTCATCGCCGCAGTCGCCGGGTAACGTGCAGAGCCTGACGCTGGATGCGAATAGTAGCGCGAATGTTTACGACAATACGCTGGTGGCAGCGGTGAAGCGTTTTCAGCAGTGGCAGGGGCTGGACGGTGACGGCGCTATCGGCGCCAGAACGCGTCAGTGGCTTAACGTGTCACCGCAGATGCGCGCCTCACTGCTGGCGCTGAATATCCAGCGACTGCGCCTGCTGCCGGATGATATGCACAACGGCATCATGGTGAACATCGCCAACTACTCACTGATTTATTACAACAACGGCAACAAGATTTTGTCATCACGGGTGATTGTCGGGCGTCCCGACCGTAAAACGCCGCTGATGCGCAGCGCACTCAACAACGTGGTGCTGAATCCACCGTGGAACGTGCCGACCACGCTGGTGCGCAAAGATATTATTCCGAAGGTCAAACAGGATCCTGGCTACCTCTACAAACATGGCTATACCCTGCTGTCAGGCTGGAGTGAGGATGCCGAGGTGATTGACCCCAGCATGATTGACTGGAGCATGGTGTCCGCTTCCTCGTTCCCGTATCGCCTGCGTCAGGCCCCAGGTCAGATGAACGCGCTGGGACGCTACAAATTCAACATGCCGAGTTCGGATGCTATCTATCTGCATGACACGCCGAATCATAACCTGTTCCAGCGCGATATCCGTGCGCTTAGCTCAGGCTGTGTGCGGGTGAACAAGGCCTCTGAACTGGCCGGACTGTTGCTACAGGATGCAGGCTGGAATGATTCCCGTATCTCCAGCACGCTGAAAGAGGGCGATACCCGCTATGTGCCGATTCGCCATCGTATTCCGGTCAACCTCTATTATCTTACCGCCTGGGTCGCTGACGACGGCAAACCACAGTTCCGAACAGATATTTACAATTATGATGACACGGCACGTTCAGGCAGCCAGGCGTTAAAGCGGGCTGAGCAATTGCTGCTCTAGTGATTGATTTTCAATCGTTAGCCGTCTGCCGCCGTAAGCAAAATTCTTCATCAAAAGGCGATCCCGCCCGGGATCGCCGCACAAAGCCACCCGGGATGGGTTGACGCCTCTGTGAGAGAAAGTTATGGTTCGGCCTGTGCGCTTTTTGCACATTTCTATGGCTTCACTCTCAGGTAATACGGTTAATGTCTACTATTGATTCTTTTCGTCGCAAGCTACTGCTTTGCGGAAGTGCTGCCGCCGGACTGGCATTATTGCCAGCTTCTGCAAGGGCTTCACTTTCAACTTCTCGCCCGCGGGTATTAACACTTAACAACCTTCACACGGGTGAAACCCTTAAAACTGAATTTTTTAATGGTAAGAGTTACGACAGGGATGAGTTATCACGTTTAAATCATTTTTTCCGTGACTATCGCGCCAATAAAGTGAAAAGCATCGACCCCCATCTGTTCGACCAGATTTTCCGTCTGCAGGCGCTGCTGGAAACCCGTAAGCCAGTACAATTGGTTTCCGGTTATCGCTCACTGGCTACTAATAATATGTTGCGTGAAAGCGGGCCTGGCGTGGCGAAACACAGCTACCACACCAAAGGTCAGGCGATGGATTTTCACATTGAAGGCGTGACCTTAGCCAATGTACGCAAAGCGGCGTTATCTCTGCGCGCGGGTGGTGTAGGATATTATCCTCGCAGCAACTTTGTGCACATTGATACCGGGCCGATCAGGCACTGGTAACGACGCCGGCAACGCTGCGTGAGCCGGTCATGGAGCGTTATGAATTACCATATTATTCCTGTTACAGCCTTTGCTCAGAACTGCTCGGTTATCTGGTGCAATACCACCGGGGAGTCGGCGCTGGTCGATCCGGGCGGTGATGCCGAACGTATCAAACAAACGCTGGAACAACACAAACTGAAACCCGCGCAGATTCTGCTCACCCATGGACATCTCGATCATGTCGGGGCAGCGGTCGAACTCGCGGCGTTTTATCAGGTGCCCATCGTCGGACCGCAGAAACGCGATGCCTTCTGGCTGGAAGCGCTTCCGACGCAGAGCCGAATGTTCGGGCTGGAAGAGTGTGCGCCTTTCACGCCGGATCGCTGGCTGGAAGAGGGTGACAGCGTACAGGTAGGGTTAGTCTCGCTGGAAGTATTGCACTGTCCGGGCCATTCGCCCGGTCATGTGGTGTTCTTTGATCGTCTGGGACGCTTACTGATCTCAGGTGATGTGATTTTCAACGGCGGTGTTGGTCGCACTGATTTCCCGCAGGGCGATCATCAGCAGCTAATTGATGCCATCCGGACAAAATTACTGCCGCTGGGCGATGATGTGACTTTCGTGCCGGGACACGGTCCGATTTCAACGCTGGGGCGTGAACGGATCAGCAATCCTTTTCTGCAATAAAAAATGGGCCGGCTGGCCCATTTTTTCATCACGATTACAGCACCGCGACAATCGCCTCACACAGCGCCGACATATTGTCTGGCGTCATGCCCGCAACGTTTACCCGTCCTGAATTAACCGCATAGACCGCAAACTCTTCGCGCAGACGAATTACCTGATCTTTAGTCAGGCCGCTAAATGAGAACATCCCGTTCTGCCGGATGATGAAGCTGAAGTCACGCTGCGCACCTTTCTCTGCCAGGGTATTGACGAACAGCTGGCGCATACGCTGGATACGCTGGCGCATGTCTGACAGCTCCTGCTCCCAGATGGTACGCAGTGCATCATTACCGAGGATGGTGGCAACCACGGCCGCACCGTGAGCTGGCGGATTGGAATAGTTGGCGCGGATAGTGTATTTCACCTGACTGAAGGCAGTATCGGCCACGTTGGCATCAGCGGCCACCAGCGTAATCGCCCCGACGCGCTCGTTATACAAACCAAAGTTCTTAGAATAAGAGCTGGCGACAATCAGTTCCTGATGCGACGCGGCAAAAATACGCAGTCCTTCAGCATCTTCCTCAAGGCCACGGGCGAAGCCCTGATAGGCAAAGTCAAACAACGGTAACCAGCCGCCAGCCTGCGACAGCTGCGCCAGTTGCTGCCACTGTTCGGCCGTTGGATCGATACCGGTTGGATTATGGCAGCAGCCGTGGAACAGCACCACGTCGCCCGCCTGTACCTGTTTCAGCGACGCCAGCAGGCCTTCAAAATCGAGCGTGTGATTTTCCGCATCGTAATACTGATATTCACACACCTCAAGACCGGCAGCATTGAACACATTTTTGTGGTTCGGCCAGCTGGGATTGCTGACCCATACCCGTTTCACGCTGGTCTGAGTGGCAAGGAAATCCGCCGCAACGCGCAGCGCACCAGTACCGCCCGGGGTTTGTGCTGTCCGCGCACGACCGGCGGTAATCAGCGTGCTCTGGTTGCCAAACAACAGCGCCTGGGTACAGCGTGCAAAATCAGCCAGACCATCAATGCTGAGATAGTTTTTGGTGGTTTCGTTTTCCAGCAGGTACTGTTCGGCTTTCTTAACGCTGGTCAGCACCGGGGTCTTGCCGGTTTCGTCTTTATAGACGCCGATACCCAGGTTAATTTTGTTAGGGCGGTCGTCAGCGCGAAACAGATCGGCCAGCCCAAGAATGGGATCGGCGGGTGCAGCAGAGATCGATTCAAACATGAGTCAGGTCCAGTAGCGGGAACGTTAGCAAAATGAGCTCTCAGGTTAGCGTCAGGCCAGGCAAAAGCCAACCGTTTGCGAGACTTATTGATACATTTTGCGCGCCTGCTTCCGCTCTGACCGCAATCAGTGGAGCACCAATGAGGAAAGGAGCGGAAGAAAGAGGTTATCACCGGATAACAGACATAAAAAAACGGGGCCGATGGCCCCGTCTTTAAACATCTTCTGACAGCGAGATTAGAACTGGTAAACCAGGCCAACCGCTACAGTATCATCAGTGTTCAGACCCAGACGGTTGTCGTCATCCAGCTGGTTGATCTGATAGTCCACATAGGTAGACATGTTTTTGTTGAAGTAGTAGGTTGCGCCGATATCAATGTATTTGATCAGGTCAGCATCGCCCACGCCTTCGATATCTTTGCCTTTAGACTGAACGTAGGCGATAGATGGACGCAGACCGAAGTCGAACTGATACTGTGCAACCAGTTCAATGTTCTGTGCTTTGTTGGCGAAAGCAGTGGTATCGGTGCCCGCACCAGTTGTCAGCGTGAACGGCGTTGAGTTACGGGTTTCACCGTAGTAAGCCGCCAGGTAGACATTGTTTGCATCATACTTCAGACCGGTTGCCCAGTTTTCAGCGCGTTTACCCTGACCTACAACAGTACCGTTAGCTGCAACGCCAGCGGCCTGTGCATCGGTACGGTCGCTGCTGCTATAGGCACCCACAACACCTACACCGATTGGTGAGACGTAAGAAGTTGACAGACCCCAGCCGTCGCCGTTCGAACGACGAATTTCATCACGCTCGTTTTTGCCCTGATACTGAACGGCGAAATCCCAGCCATCTACCAGACCAAAGAAGTTAGTGTTGCGGTAGGTCAGCAGGCCGGTGCTACGACCGTTCATGAAGTTATCTGAGTAGCCTGAGTCGCCACCGAACTCTGGCAGCATATCGGTCCAGCCGATTGCATCGTAAACCACACCGTAGTTACGGCCGTAGTCGATTGAGCCAGCATCACCGAATTTCAGACCGGCAAAGCCCAGACGGGTTCTGTTACCGTCTTGCGCATCATCGCCTTCAGAATTGTTAGCCTGAACGTTGTATTCCCACTGGCCGTAACCGGTCAGCTGGTCGTTAATCTGAGTTTCACCCTTGAAGCCGAAGCGAACGTAAGTATTGTCGCCATCGTTGCCGTCGTTATCAGAGAAGTAGTGCAGGCCAACGGCTTTACCGTACAGGTCCAGTTTGTTGCCGTCTTTATTATAAATTTCGGCTGCGTTTGCTGCGCCTGCGGCTAACAGAGCAGGGATAACCACTGCAAGAATATTGCGCTTCATCATTATTCATTACCCTCGTTGGAGTTATTTGTACACCTGCCACTGCCGTCAAGAAACCTTTACGGGAACCTTGAAAGAAGTTTGGTGTCTTCCTGTGTCTGCACGCATCTTTCCATCCCCCCAGCCTTAATTCTACCTCGAAAATGCTACGAAACTCGTAATCTGGTTTCAAAAGGAAAATATGTATTACAAAATGTAAAAAACACGGAACTTTGTGAGAGAACTCAAAATTTACAAAAATAAAAAAAGGCCGGCAGTGCCGACCTCTTTATATATATGAATTTCTTATAATTAATGCAGAAAGTTAGAAGCTCGCATTACGTGGAGTACGTGGGAAGGGGATAACGTCCCTTACATTTTGTACGCCGGTGACATAGGCGATTAAACGTTCGAAACCTAATCCAAAGCCAGAATGTGGCACGGTACCGTAGCGACGCAGGTCACGATACCACCAGTAATCTTCTTTATTCAGACCCATTTCCTGTAGGCGTGCATCAAGAACATCCAGACGCTCTTCACGCTGCGAACCACCGATAATTTCACCGATGCCCGGTGCCAGTACGTCCATCGCCGCCACGGTTTTACCGTCGTCGTTCAGACGCATATAAAACGCTTTAATGTCTTTCGGGTAGTTTTTCACCACCACCGGCGCTTTAAAATGCTTCTCGGCCAGATAACGTTCATGCTCAGAGGAGAGATCGATACCCCATGACACCGGATTCTCAAAGCTCTGACCGCAGTTGATCAGAATCTCAACCGCGTCGGTGTAGTCGACCTGGGCGAAGTCGGTAGTGATGAAACGCTGCAGGCGCTCAACCGCTTCTTTATCAACGCGCTCAGCAAAGAACGCCATATCATCAGCACGCTCTTCCAGCACCGCGTTGAACACATACTTCAGCATCGCCTCCGCCAGCGCAGCTGCATCATCCAGCGACGCGAAGGCGATTTCCGGCTCCAGCATCCAGAACTCCGCCAGATGGCGGCTGGTGTTAGAGTTTTCTGCGCGGAAGGTCGGGCCAAAGGTATAAATCTTTGACAGGGCGCTGGCATAGGTTTCGCCGTTCAGCTGACCAGAAACGGTCAGGAACGCTTCCTTGCCAAAGAAATCTTCGCTGAAATCGACTTTGCCTGATCGTTGCGCGGCAGGTTTTCAAGATCCAGCGTTGAGACGCGGAACATCTCACCGGCACCTTCAGTATCCGAGGCGGTAATCAGCGGGGTGGAGACCCAGAAATAACCATTTTCATGGAAAAAGCGATGCAGCGCCTGCGCCAGAGTATGACGAACGCGGGCGACGGCACCGATCAGATTGGTACGTGGACGCAGGTGAGCCACTTCACGCAGATACTCAATGCTGTGACGTTTCGCCGCCATCGGGTAGCTGTCAGGATCTTCCACCCAGCCAACAACCTCAAGACGGGTTGCCTGAATCTCAAAAGCCTGGCCCTGACCGGGCGAGGCCACCACGGTGCCGGTGACAATCACGGAACAGCCGGTGGTCAGACGCAATACTTCATCCTGATAATTATTCAGAGAATTATTGACGACTGCCTGAACGGGATTAAAGCAGGAGCCGTCATATACGGCGATGAAGGAAAGACCGGCTTTTGAATCTCTTCGGGTACGCACCCAACCACGTACGGTGACTTCACTGTCAACCGCGACGCGACCGTGCAGTACGTCCGCTACAGGCACAACGCTCATAAATATCTCTCTATATAGAAGAAGTGAGTAAAAAGGTCCCCGAACCGGGGGTTTTGCTATGTTACTTGTGAGTCTTCAGGAAACAAGCAAAATCCGGCGGAATGGACGATTTATTACAGCAGAAGCGGGGCGCATCAACGCCCCGATAAGAAGTGGCTTAACTCGCTTTTTTCACCAGCGGCAGATCAAAGGCTTTACGCAGAGCCCGGACAAAGGCTTTATCCTGGCAAATGGTTTTGCCCGGACTGTCGGACAGTTTCGCCACCGGTTTGCCGTTGCACTGCACCAGCTTAATCACAATATTCAGTGGCGTGACGCCCGGGATATCACAGGTCAGGCGGGTACCAATGCCGAAAATGACCCGGGTACGCTGACCGAAGTGGCGATAGAGCGCCAGCGCTTTGTCGAGGTTGAGATTGTCGGAAAAGACCAGCGTTTTGCTTTGCGGGTCGATACCCAGCTTCTGATAGTGGGCGAGGGCTTTCTCGCCCCATTCGACCGGATCGCCGGAGTCGTGGCGCAGCCCCTGATAGCGTCGGGCAAACACCGGACCGAAATCACGCAGGAAGGCATCCATAGCGATACAGTCGGTCAGGGCGATGCCGAGCTGATCATCATATTCATCCAGCCACGCCTGCAGCGCGGCGCGCTGGCTGTTGGCCAGTACCGGGCTGATCTGCTGGAACGCCTGGAACCACTCGTGCGCCTGCGTACCGACCGGCGTCAGCGTCAGGCGCCGCGCCAGATCGTAGTTGCTGGTGCCGATCAGCCACGGGAAATCCTGTTTCAGCGTCGCCACTATCGCCTGCTGTACATCCTGCGAGTAGCGACGGCGGGTGCCGAAATCCATCAGGTGGAAGCGTGACATATCCAGATCGGCCACCTGGTGAGTAAAGTCGGCAAGTTTCTGCTGCAGATGATCGACCGCCTGCTGAGTGGTGACCTCAGGGGTGCGGTGACGATGCACCACTTCACTGATCAGCGCCAGCAGCGGCACCTCCCACAAAATCACTTCGCGCCACGGTCCCTGAATACGCAGTTCAAGTTTGCCATGGTGATTACGTACCTCAACCTGATCGGGGTTGTAGCGAAAATCGCGCAGCCAGTTGAGGTAATCCTGCTGAAAGAAGGGCAGGCGGGATAACCAGTGATATTCGTCATCGGTCAGCGCCAGCGTTTGCATTGCGCGAATCTCGTCACGAATCTCATCAGCGTAGAGGCCCAGTAGTTCGTCGCCGCGGCAGCGAAACTCCGCCGCCACCGTGACATCATGATAGCGGTGGAAGACGGCTTGCTGCATGTGGAGCTTATAAGCGTCCGTATCGAGCAGCGAGGTCAGTATCGGGGAAGCATGTCCTGTCATGGCGCGTTTCAGCATCCTGTTCGGTGGCGCAGAGCCCGGTGTTGTACACAGTCTTAAAGACGCGGAAGTATAATTCAGTCATTAACGCCAATCACAGCATATTTCACTGTAGTGGGTCGAGGCCAATCTGTGCCATTGTTAACAAATTGTAGCCATTTCACGCATTACGTGCATTGTGCGTGGCAAGCTTGTAGTAACAAGCTTAGACTTTGCCAGGTAAACTTATAACAACGCGAGACGGAATATGACGCAACAGC
This sequence comes from Pantoea brenneri, assembly GCA_002095305.1. Lineage (GTDB taxonomy): Bacteria > Pseudomonadota > Gammaproteobacteria > Enterobacterales > Enterobacteriaceae > Pantoea > Pantoea brenneri. The sequence goes on along the minus strand of MIEI01000017.1, from coordinate 58,757 downwards.
CCCAAATTAAATATCGCCACGATTACCGTGCGCCGGATTACACCATTACTGACATTGATTTAACCTTTGAACTGGATGCGTCGACCACCCGCGTAACGGCTATCAGTCAGGTTAAACGTCTCGGTGACAGCCAGGCTGATTTGCGTCTGGATGGCGAAGATTTAACGCTGATCGCGCTTGAGGTGGATGGACAACCCTGGACGGATTATCGCCAGCAGAACGGTGCGCTGGTGCTCAGCCAGCTGCCAGAAAGTTTCACGCTGAAAATCATCAACGATATTCATCCGGATCAGAACACGGCGCTGGAAGGGTTATACAAATCAGGCGAGGCGCTATGCACTCAATGTGAGGCTGAAGGCTTCCGTCATATTACCTGGTATCTGGATCGCCCGGATGTGCTGGCGCGTTTCACCACCACCATTTTTGCCGACGGCGAACGCTATCCTTACCTGCTGTCAAACGGTAACCGCGTCGACAGTGGACGTGATGAGCAGGGCCGTAGCTGGGTCAAATGGCAGGACCCGTTCCCGAAACCTTGCTACCTGTTTGCGCTGGTGGCGGGAGACTTCGACGTGCTGCGCGACAGTTTCACCACCCGTTCCGGCCGTGATGTGGCGCTGGAGATTTTTGTCGATCGTGGCAATCTCGACCGCGCCGACTGGGCGATGACCTCGCTGAAAAACAGCATGAAGTGGGATGAGGAGCGTTTCGGTCTCGAATACGACCTCGACATCTTTATGATCGTGGCGGTCGACTTCTTCAACATGGGCGCGATGGAAAACAAAGGCCTGAACGTTTTTAACGCCAAATATGTGCTGGCGAAAGCGGAAACCGCCACAGATAAAGATTATCTCGGTATTGAAGCGGTGATCGGCCACGAATATTTTCATAACTGGACCGGCAACCGTGTCACCTGTCGCGACTGGTTCCAGCTCAGCCTGAAAGAGGGGCTGACGGTATTCCGCGATCAGGAGTTCAGTTCTGACCTCGGTTCACGTGCCGTTAATCGCATCGACAACGTGCGTATCGTGCGTGGCGCGCAGTTTGCTGAAGATGCCAGTCCGATGGCTCACCCGATCCGCCCGGATCAGGTGATTGAAATGAATAACTTCTACACCCTTACCGTGTATGAAAAAGGATCGGAAGTGATCCGGATGCTGCACACCCTGTTGGGCGAGGCTAATTTCCAGAAGGGAATGCAGCTCTATTTTGATCGTCACGACGGCAGTGCGGCCACCTGCGATGACTTCGTGCAGGCAATGGAAGATGCCTCCAACGTGGATCTGTCACAGTTCCGCCGCTGGTACAGCCAGTCCGGTACGCCAGTGTTGACGGTACGCGATGATTACAACCCGGAGCTGGAGCAATACACGCTGCACGTCACGCAGCACACGCCAGCGACCGCCGATCAGAAAGAGAAGCTGCCGCTGCATATCCCGCTCGATATCGAGCTGTATGATAACGAAGGGCAGGTGATTCCGCTGCAGCACAACGGCCACCCGGTGCATCACGTGCTGAACGTCACCGAGGAGTTCCAGTCCTTCATTTTCGATAATGTCTACTTCCAGCCGGTGCCGTCGCTGCTGCGTGAATTCTCTGCGCCGGTGAAGCTCGATTACAAATGGAGCGATGCGCAGCTCACCTTCCTGATGCGTCATGCGCGTAACGATTTTTCACGCTGGGATGCAGCACAGAGCCTGCTGGCAACCTATATCCGTCTCAACGTGGCGCGCTATCAGCAGGGGCAGCATCTGTCACTGCCGCTGCATGTGGCAGACGCGTTCCGCGCAGTACTGCTCGATGCCGACTGCGATCCGGCGCTGACCGCGCTGATTCTGACGTTGCCGACTGAAAATGAGATCGCCGAACTGTTCGATGTCATCGATCCACAGGCGATTGCGCTGGTACGTGACGCACTGCAGCGCACCCTGGCGCGCGAGCTGGCTGACGAGTTCTTTGCGATCTATAACGCCAATCAGCAGAGTGAATACCGGGTTGAGCATGACGCGATTGGTCAGCGCAGCCTGAAAAATATCTGCCTGACCTATCTGGCCTTTGGCGATGCGCAACTGGCGGACAAGCTGGTGCAGGTGCAGTATCACCAGGCGACCAACATGACCGATTCGCTGGCGGCACTCTCCGCAGCGGTAGCGGCGCAGCTGCCGTGCCGCGATGCGCTGCTGGCGGCCTACGATGAGCGCTGGCATCAGGATGGTCTGGTGATGGACAAGTGGTTTGTGCTGCAGGCCACCAGTCCGGCGGCCAATGTGCTGCGTAATGTGCGTCAGTTACTTAACCACCGCTCCTTCAGCATGAGCAACCCTAACCGGGTACGCTCGCTGGTGGGTGCCTTTGCCTCCGCTAACCCGGCTGCGTTCCATGCCAAAGATGGCAGCGGCTATAAATTCCTGGTGGAGATGCTGATCGATCTGAACACCCGTAACCCGCAGGTTGCGGCGCGGATGGTCGAGCCATTGATTCGACTGAAACGCTATGACGACGATCGTCAGGCGATGATGCGCGAGGCACTGGAACAGCTGAAAGGGCTGGAGAAGTTGTCGGGCGATCTCTACGAGAAGATCACCCGGGCGCTGAACGCCTGATAGCAGAACGGCGGAGTGCCAGTCGGGCTCCGCCGTTTTTTTTAACGCTGTCGCGCGACACGGACCGGTTGCGAGGGTGCGGTGCGTCGCATTACCCGATCCAGCACTTCCGCCTCTAATTCTGCCAGCCGCGGCGATCCGCGCCTTCTGGGACGCGGTAAATCAACCAGCAGATCCAGACCAATCTCGCCTTCTTCAATCAATAGCACCCGATCGGCCATCGCCACCGCTTCACTCACATCATGGGTGACCAGCAGTACCGTGAAATGATGCTGCTGCCACAGCGATTCAATCAGTTCCTGCATTTCGATGCGGGTCAGGGCATCCAGCGCACCCAGTGGCTCATCCAGCAGCAGCAAACCCGGCCGATGAATCAGCGCTCTGGCCAGCGCTACCCGCTGTTTCTGTCCGCCTGAGAGAGTAGCCGGCCACTCACTGGCCCGATCGGCAAGCCCGACCGCCGCCAGCGCCTCCTGTGCCGCACTGCGCCAGGCGTTGCCTTTTAGCCCGAGGCCGACATTATCAATCACCTTTTTCCACGGCAGCAGCCGCGCGTCCTGAAACATCAGGCGGGTATCGTCACGTGCCGACTGTAACGGCGCATTGCCCGCCAGTAGCTGGCCGCTGGAAGTCTGCTCCAGCCCGGCCAGCAGGCGCAGCAGGGTACTTTTGCCGCAGCCGCTGCGGCCAACCACCGCCACGAACTGACCTGACGGAATATGCAGGTCGATGTTCTTCAGAATGGTACGGTTGCCATACTGCTTGCTGACGTTGTTAACGCCAACCGGGGTGCCCGCATTGAGGCGCGCCGGGGAAAGGGTCTGACTCATGCGTTCTCCTCCTTCAGTTGATAAGCCGGATGCCAGCGCAGCCAGACGCGTTCCAGCAACAACGCGGCGACATCAGCCAGTTTACCGAGCAGGGCATACAGAATGATGGCGACCACCACCACATCGGTCTGCAAAAATTCACGCGCATTCATCGCCAGATAGCCGATGCCCGAATTTGCCGAAATGGTTTCTGCCACGATCAACGTCAGCCACATCAGGCCGAGCGCGAAACGAACGCCTACCATGATGTTCGGTAGCGCACCGGGCAGGATCACCTGAATAAACAGGCTCCAGCCGGTGAGGCCATAGCTGCGGGCCATCTCCACCAGTCCGCGATCGATGTTACGAATGCCGTGGTAGGTATTCAGGTAGATCGGAAACAGCGTGCCGAGCGCCACCAGGAAGATTTTGGCCGACTCATCAATACCGAACCACAGAATGACCAGCGGGATCAGCGCCAGATGGGGAACGTTACGTAACATCTGAACCGAGGTATCCAGCAGCCGCTCGCCGGTGCGGGAGGTGCCGGTGATCAGCCCCAGCAGCAGACCAATCGATCCGCCGATGCTGAAACCAATCAGTGCCCGCCAGCTACTGATCGCCAGGTGTTGCCACAGTTCACCGCTGGCGGCCAGCTGCCAGAACGTGGTCACTATTTTTTCAGGCGCCGGCAAAATGCGGGTCGATAACCAGCCGGTTTGCGAGGCGATCTGCCACGTCACCACCAGTAGAGCTGGCAGCACCCACGGCACCAGCGTATCGGCGAGACGTTTACCTGTTCTGGCCATGATGTTCTCCTCAGCCGCGGGCGACTTTTTTCTCAGGGGTAAAATCGTTGGCGACCGCTTCTCCGTGTGCCTGCACTATGCGCGGCTGTGGCACCAGCGGAACCTGCAGATCGAGATGCGGGAACAGCAACTCGCCAACCCGATAAGCTTCTTCCAGGTGTGGATAGCCGGACAAAATGAAGGTTTCAATACCCAGCGCTTCATACTCTTTAATCCGCGCGGCGACCGTGGGGCCATCGCCGACCAGCGCGGTCCCTGCGCCGCTGCGCACCAGGCCGACGCCAGCCCACAGGTTCGGACTGATTTCCAGCTTGTCGCGCCGTCCGCCGTGTAGCGCCGCCATCCGACGCTGCCCGACCGAATCTGCTCGCTGAAACGCCGCCTGCGCTTTGGCGATGGTGGCATCGTCCACGTTGGCGATCAGTTTGTCGGCCGCCTGCCAGGCTTCTTCAGTGGTTTCACGCACGATCACGTGCAGACGAATACCGAAACGTACCGTACGTCCCTGCGCGGCGGCTTTCGCACGGACCTGGTCGATTTTCTCTTTCACCAGAGCCGGTGGTTCACCCCAGGTAAGATAGACATCGACCTGTTCAGCTGCCAGATCCTGAGCCGGTTCAGACGAGCCACCAAACCACAACGGCGGACGCGGTTGCTGTACCGGTTTAAACATCAGGCGGGCACCGCGCACCTTAACGTGCTTGCCTTCGTAATCGACCGTTTCGCCCTCCAGCACCCGACGCCATACGCGGGTAAATTCAGCTGACTCGGCGTAGCGCTCACGGTGATCGAGGAACACCCCGTCGCCCGCCAGCTCTTCCGGATCGCCGCCGGTCACCAGATTAAACAGCGCGCGACCGTTGGATAAGCGATCCAGCGTTGCCGCCTGACGCGCCGCCTGGGTCGGCGAAATCACGCCAGGCCGTAAAGCCACCAGAAAACGCAGGCGCTGTGTCACCGGGATCAATGACGCGGCAACCAGCCAGGCATCTTCACAGGATCGGCCGGTCGGGATCAGTACGCCGCCAAAGCCGAGACGGTCGGCTGCCTGCGCCACCTGTTGCAGATAGGCGTGATCCACCGGACGTGCGCCTTCTGCGGTGCCAAGATAGTGGCCGTCGCCATGGGTTGGCAGAAACCAGAATATGGATACCATTTTTTGCTCCTTATTGAGTCACGGTATGCGGTTGCCAGATGCGATCGCGAATCGACACTTTCACTGGCAGCAGATGATTGGCATAGAACAGGTCAGCGGTGTGCTGCTGGGCAACCGCCGTTTTGTCGCTAACCGGCGTAATGGTGGTGGGCGGACGATGGCTGAGATAGCTGGCGATCACCGGCTCGGGTAAGCCTATCGCCTGCGCTAACAGCGTAATACTCTGTGGCCGCTGGCTGACGGTCAGCGCATCGGCTGCACTAAAGGTGTCCAGCACCTGCTGAATGAATGCACCGTGCGCCTCGGCATAACTGCGGGTGGCTAAATAGAACGAGCCGGTCAGATTGAGTTTGCTGCCATCAACCAGCACCCGGGAATTGCCCTGTAACAGCACCGACGAGTAATAGGGATCCCAGATCGCCCAGGCATCAACATTTCCCTGCTGAAACGCGGCGCGTGCATCCGCGGGGGTAAGATAAACCGGGGTGATATCTTTAAAGCTCAGACCAGCCTGCTGCAGGGCTCGCAACAGTAAATTGTGCGAGCTGGAGCCTTTCTGAAAGGCGACTTTCTTGCCTTTCAGATCCGCTACCTGTTGCAGCGTGCTGGTTTTCGGTACCAGAATCACTTCAGCCTGCGGCTTGGGCGGTTCGGAGCCGACATAGAGTAAATCTGCGCCCGCCGCCTGGGCGAACAGCGGCGGAAGATCGCCGGTGCTGCCGAGATCGATACTGTTCACATTCAGCGCTTCCAGCATCTGTGGACCGGCCGGAAATTCAATCCACTGAATTTTGGTGTGCGGAAAACGCTTCTCTAATAGCTGGTGCGATTTTGCCAGCACCATACTGACTGACCCTTTTTGATAACCGATACGAATTTGCGCTGGATCGGGCTCAGCAGCCTGCGCCTGCAGGCCAGCCAGTAATAATCCCGCCGTCAGCCACTTAGCGAACCTCTGTTTCATCGAACTGCTCCTTTATACCGCTTGTGCAACGGGATGATGATGACGGGTCAGCGCCAGCCAGAACGCAGCTACCGCGTCGTCAAGGCGCTGTGCCAGCGAGTCCTGTAACTCTGGCTGACGATCATAATGATGAATCTGGTTATCTTCGGCATACACGCCGTGCAGAATCTCCTGTGCTTTCAGCGCGTTAAGCACCGGCTTAAGGGCGTAGTCGAGGGCCAGCATATGGCCGGCACTGCCGCCGCTGGCTAAAGGCAACACCACCTTGTGCTCCAGTGCGCGTTCCGGCAGCAGATCAAGCAGGGTTTTGAGTGCACCAGAAAAAGAGGCTTTATAGATTGGCGTCGCCACAATCAGACCATCCGCGGCGGCCAGATCTTCGCGTAACGCCAGCAGCGCCGGGGCGTCAAAACGCGCATTGATCAGATCGTCCGGCTGGAAGTTATGAATGTTCCACGGAATGACTTCGATACCCCGTGCTTCCAGTTTGTGCTGACACAGCGTCAATAACGACGTTGAGCGTGAAGGAAACCGTGGGCTGCCTGCCAGCGTAATAACTCGCATCATCACTCCTTATAACTAAAAGTTATTGATTATCTAATGTTGAGAACTTATGCCTTCATACTGTCAGAGCAGGGGAGTGGGCTTAAATGATTTATCTGGCAATCTAAAAGTGAAATCTGCAAATAGGCGGGTTAAGCAATAAGCCGTGATAAAGCGGCTTCCGATAATTCTTAAAATTCGGGCGGTTCGTCCGATCACTCATTAAAGGTGATGATGCGAGATCACAAAATAAGCGAGCCGTCGCCAGTAAATCATCCGCTGGCTGATTGCTTAAACATTCTTATTATGGTGAGCCGCGCAAAAAACGTAGCGGCAGGGGCAGAAATCAGGAAAAGCGATATAAAATCAACCCCTCCCAGGGCGTGGCAGGGAGTGGGACTCAGATTAATTGCAGAAACGTCACTGAAACGAACAGAATGTAATGTTGAAGATATTAACGCTTTCAGGTATTCGCTTACATTTTCCGGATTCTGGTTACCGCTGCTTTTTGCCGGGAAATTAAATCAATCCTCAACCGTTTTATCGTCGTGCCGGACTATAGATGCAACTTATTTAACAGTGAGAGTCACCTGACCACTGCAGCCTTTTTTTCCCGACTGGTCTTTATCGGCTTAACCGGTTTAAGATAATCAGGCTCAAAGTAAGCAGCCATAATAACGACTATTCCTTTTCCGACGTTTCGCCTCTGGTCTGGACCTGCATCAGGCAGGTGAATCGTATTGTCATTTTCTAACAGCAGAGAATTGCCTATGTCTGACATCCTGTTATCGGTGATTATTCCGACTTACAACGTTGAGAAATATATTGTGGAGTGCGTTGATTCATTATTGCGCCAGGTAAAAGCGCCCAATGAAATAATCATCGTTAATGATGGATCAACCGATGGAACACTGGCCCTGATTGAACAGAATTATGCGCATCTTTCTCAGGTAAAAGTTATCACCATTGAAAACGGCGGGCTCGGCAATGCTCGTGACACCGGTATTGCGCTGGCTCAGGGCGAGTTCCTGTTCTTCTGTGACCCGGATGATGTGGTCGTCGATGGGCTGGTGGCGGAACTGGCCAGCGTCGTAGAGAAACATCCCCGCACCGACCTGTTCTGCTTTAATTCCTGCGTCTACGAAGATGGCCATATCGACGTCACCTCACCCAAAGTTAAGCATGACCAGTTTGGTGTGCAGCCGCCGCAGGAAGTCTTTATGCGCCTGCTGCGTAACGGCAGCTATACCTCGGCGGTCTGGAACTACGTGCTGAGAAAAAGCGTGATAGAGCAGCATAAATTACGCTTCGTTCGCCGGATACATGAAGATCATAATTTCACGCTGTCGGTGTTTATGAAATGTCAGCAGGCATGGGTCAGCCGTCAGGTTTATTATAAGCAGCGTATTCGCAGCGGCTCACTGACAAACAGTACCAAAGGCGATGAGTTTTTCTTTCAGCGCTACGACGCCTTTATGCATGCCTACAATACGCTGAATAGCTCCCAGGCTAAAACAGAGTGGCGCACGACGCTGGAGAAAGCCTATTTAACCCATTCGTTCCGCCTGATGATCTATTTATCACTGTATAATCAGACGCCGGTGCCGGAATATGTGCGCAATGCCATTCGTTTTATGGGGCGAGAGGTGAAAGCGCAGAACTTTAAAGAGTGGTTGCTGTTTAATCAACCGGATCTGTTTATTGCGTTGCAGAGTTATAAGGTCAAAAAAGAAATTAACCGCGCAGCCTGATTCTGAAAAGTGTTTAGCGATATTGTTTATGCCTTAGCGAAATGAGAAGGTGAGACATGCAATGTGTATAAGGTTGTTGCGACATGGCAAAAGTTCTTGATAAAAGTCTGATTATTAATATCTTCTCACTGCTGGCCTACCGCGGCGCTTCGTTTCTGTTTCCGCTGGCGACCTTGCCTTATCTGGCGCGTATTCTCGGCGTCGAGCAGATGGGGACCCTGGCGCTGGCGATTGCCTGCGTGCTCTATTGCAGCACCATCTCCGACTGGGGGTTCAACGTCTTTACCACCAAAGATATTGCTCACCATCGTGATGACAAAGCGCGGGTCAGTCAGCTGTTCTGGTCGACCTTCAATGCCAAACTGATGCTGCTGGTGCTGACCAGCGGCACCTTGTTGACGGCCACCTGGTTTAACCCGGCCTGGCATCCGCTGTTCTTTATTATCCTTGCCAACTGCACCACGCTGATCGGCTCGCTGTTTTCGTTTGGCTGGCTGATGCAGGGCTTTGAGAAGCTCGGCAAAACGGCGGTGATTGCCACCTTTGGTAACTTCTGCGCCATCCCGCTGACCTTTTTGCTGGTCAAAACGCCTGAGGATACCTGGCTGGCTGCCCTGATCCCGGGTGCCGTTTCGATTATCAGTGCGGCCATCACCCTGAAGTTTGTACTGGAGATGAAGGTGATTGGCCGTTATCGCTTTGAGCCACGCGAAATCAAACAGCGCATCACTGACAGCATGGATGTGTTTATCGCTATCGCCGGGGCCAATCTGTTTAACAGCGTCAATGTGGTGATCCTCGCGTCGTTTACCTCGCACTATATGGTCGGTATCTACAATGGAGCAGACCGCCTGCGTAAAGCAGCGAACTCGGTGCCTGAACAGATCGGCAGCGCCTTCTTTCCACGCGTCAGCCACCTGTTTGGACGCGATAAGCGCGCAGCGATTGCCGCAACCCGCAAAAGTTTGCTGCTCTCTTTTTCTCTCAGCCTGTCGATTGTGATATTTACCTGGCTGTTTGCCGATCAGGTGGTATCGCTGCTGCTGGGTAAAGCGTTTATGCCGTCGGCGGATGTGCTGCGGGTGTTCGTGCTCTGCTTCCTGTTCGGTAATATCTCTTATCCGGCCGGTTTGCAGATCCTGATCCCGCATGGCCTGGCGCGCCAGCGTATGCTGGTGATGATGGCGGCCGGGGTAATTAACGTGCCGCTTTGCTGCCTGCTGGCGTGGCAGTATGGGGCGATAGGTGCCGCCTGGTCGATGGTGCTGGCGGAAGCATTCGTCTGTATCGGCATTTTTGGCATCATGCTGCGTCGCGGTATTCTTCGCGAATACCTGTTTCCTGCACACGCCCGAATCGACCCCGTAAACGATTCCGTGGGGTAAGATCAACTCAGCTTCAGATACTTTTCCCCATCCTCGCCGTTCGATTTACTTTTGCGCCAGAGCACTTTACCATTCTGGCGCACATTTTCCCGTGCACCGACTTTCACGATTGCTTCCGTCCTTCAGGAGAGTGCATGTTTTATCCTATCGTCCGACCGGCGCTGTTCAAACTCGACCCCGAGCGCGCGCACGAACTCACCTTTCAGCAACTGCGTTTTATGAGCGGCACACCGCTGGAAGGGTTATTCCGCCAGAAGCTGCCGTCGCGTCCGGTAACCTGCATGGGATTAACCTTTAATAACGCCCTTGGCCTGGCGGCAGGTCTGGATAAAAATGCCGAATGTATCGATGCCTTTGGCGCGATGGGCTTCGGCTTCGTTGAGGTCGGTACTGTGACGCCACGTGCCCAGCCGGGCAATGACAAACCGCGGATGTTTCGGTTAGTCGAAGCGGGCGGCATTATTAATCGCATGGGGTTCAATAATCTCGGCGTTGATCACCTGGTCGAAAACGTGAAAAAAGCGCGTTTTAAAGGCGTACTGGGGATCAATATTGGTAAAAATAAAGATACGCCGGTCGAGCAGGGCAAAGAGGACTATCTGATCTGCATGGAAAAGGTCTATGCCCATGCCGGTTATATTGCGATCAATATCTCCTCGCCGAACACCCCGGGATTACGTTCACTGCAATATGGCGAAGCGCTGGACGATCTGCTGGTTTCAATCAAACAAAAACAAAAAGAGCTGGAACAACGTCACTTAAAATATGTTCCGGTGGCGGTAAAAATCGCGCCTGATCTCACCGAAGAGGAGTTAATTCAGGTCGCTGACAGTTTAGTCCGGCACCAGATTGATGGCGTCATTGCCACCAATACCACCCTCGATCGTTCACTGGTGAGTGGCCTTAAATATGCTGAAGAAGCCGGTGGGCTGAGTGGGCGTCCGGTCCAGTCGCGCAGCACCGAGGTGATTCGGCGCCTGTCTCAGGAGCTGAAGGGGCAACTGCCAATTATTGGTGTAGGCGGGATCGATTCTCTGACCGCAGCGCGCGAAAAGATCGCAGCGGGTGCCACGCTGGTGCAGATTTATTCCGGCTTTATTTATCAGGGGCCAGGATTAATTAAAGATATCGTCACGTATCTTTAAGACATTTCTCACAATCGTAAGCCGGGGGGTTTATTTATCCTTCCGGCTCGTTTATATTTTGGCCTGTTGCACGAATTTTCAGCTTTTCCTTATGTTTCATTTTTCGCTGAATTTTGCGTGATTTTTGGCGCAGCGGTAAATACAGGGCACACTATGAAAATCAAACCTGATGATAACTGGCGTTGGTATTTTGATGCCAGCCACGACCGAATGATGCTCGACCTGGCTGACGGTATGCTTTTTCGTTCCCGCTTTTCCCGCAAAATGCTCACCCCGGACGCGTTTAATGAAACCGGCTTTTGTGTCGATGATGCTGCGCTCTATTTCACCTTCGAAGAGACCTGTCGTCAGTGTAAGTTAAGCAGCCAGCACCGCGCTGAGCTGGTGTTAAATGCGCTGGTGGCGGCACGATTCCTGAAACCGCTGATGCCGAAAAGCTGGCACTTTTCCTCTTATGCGCCGGCCCTGCGGCCGAATGTCGGTGAGATGGTGCAGGTTACGCTGGCGGAAAATGGCGAGCAGGCACGACTGCTGGTGGTAGAGAAGGGGGATAACGCTGCGCTCTGTTTGCTGGCTCAGCCTGGACTGACGCTGGCGGGCAAAGCAATGGTGCTTGGCGATGCCATCAAAGTGATGAACGACCGCCTGCAACCTTACTGTCAGGATATTATGCCGCGCTACGCCCGCGCGGTGTAATCAGTTCAGTTCCACATCGCCTGCCGGAATACAGCTGCAACTCAACAGAGTGCCATCCTGACCAATGGCGCTTTGCTTCAGGGCCTTTACCTCACCCGCGACCAGCCTGAGTTTACAACTGCCACATAATCCTGCCCGACAGGAGTAAGGTATGCGGAATCCCTGCATCTCCAGCTGTTCCAGCAGCACCTGCTGATTATCACCGGTGAAGGTCTGACCCTGAAAGGTAATATTGACGGCCGACGGCGTCTGCTGCCGGGGTTGCAGCGTCTGAACCACCTCACCTGCTCCGTAAACACGCGGCGAACGTCGTTTAATAACGGTAACCGTATCGCCGGCGCGAACCACGCCCGAATTACGGGCAATTAAATTCAGACCGAAATCGATGTCGCCACTGCCGTCCTGCGCACTGCGAAAGCCCTGCAATGTCGCCAGTGGCTGGCCGGCCGGATGTTTATTTCCGGTCTCCGGGCTGACGGTGGTGAACACGCAGCGGCTGCACGGTTTGGTGACCTCGAATAACACCTCGCCAATCTGAATCTCCGCCCAGCCATCTTCTTCCCAGGCTGCGGCACCGCTGATGACCAGGTTCGGCCGAAACTGTTCGACACGCACACTGGCCGGGCAGCGCTGTTGCAGATCGGCTAACGAGGCACTGTTGACCAGCAGGAACGGGAAGCCATCGGCAAAGCTGAGCGGCACCGAGGCGAAATTTTTAACCCGCCGGGTGGGTTGCGGGCCGACCCAGCGCAGCTGCACCTCGCGCGGAAAGAACTGACTGAGCCACTGATTGATCGCATCTGGCGCAATACGAGCGGTGAAATGGTTGCCCCAGACTTCGGTCGGATGATACTGCCCGTTGAAATCGCTGAAGCCAACGCTTGTGTGAGTGCCGTCCGGCGCCAGCAGCAGCAGGCCATCCGGCAGACTCGCCGGCGTGAAACGGACCATCTCCGGGTATTGTCGCGCGGTAATAAAGGTTCCATCAGGTTCAGTCACCATGAACAGGCGATCAAACGCCAGTCCGCTGTCTGAGACCTGCGCATGCGACAGTTGCAATCCCCGCATCGACTTCACAGGATGAATAAACAGGCGGGAAAGCGTAATCATGGTGATCTCCTTGAAACCAGGCGCGCAAGACAAAAGTAGCTAACTTTATGACATAGGTCTCCGATTCGCTATAATGCGCAACAATTTTCTCAAGAGTTAAAAAGTGACGATATGAATTCTCTGTTTGCCAGCACGGCGCGTGGGCTCGAAGAGCTGTTAAAAAGTGAGCTGGACGCGCTGGGCGCGCAGGATTTGCAGGTGGTGCAGGGCGGTGTTCACTACCAGGCCGACGAGCGCGTAATGTATCAAAGCCTGATGTGGAGCCGTTTAGCCTCCCGCATCCTGCTGCCGCTGGGAGAGTTTGGCGTCTACAGCGATCTGGATCTTTATCTGGGTGTGCAAAGTGTTGACTGGCCAACGATGTTCGGCAGCGACAAAACCTTTGTGGTGCATTTCAGCGGAACCAATGATTCGATCCGCAACAGCCAGTTCGGCGCTCTGAAAGTTAAAGACGCCATTGTCGACAGCTTTACCCGCCAGAATCTGGAGCGCCCGAATGTGGATCGCGAACAGGCGGATATCCGGATTAACGTCTGGCTGAACGACGATCGCGCCAGTATTGCGCTGGATCTGAGCGGCAGTGCGCTGCATCAGCGCGGCTACCGCCAGCAGACCGGACAGGCACCGCTGAAAGAGAACCTGGCTGCGGCGATCGTGTTGCGTTCAGGCTGGCAGCCAACCACGCCGCTGATCGATCCGATGTGCGGATCGGGCACATTGCTGATCGAAGCAGCACTGATCGCCTGCGATCGCGCGCCGGGCCTGTTGCGTAAGCACTGGGGCTTCACCGCATTGAGTCAGTTTAACGCCGCGCTGTGGCAGGAAGTGAAAACCGAAGCGCAGACCCGCGCCCGTAACGGCACGGCAGCGACTCAGGCACGCTTCTTCGGCTATGACAACAATGGTCGGGTGCTGGAATGGGCGCAGGCCAATGCCCGTCGCGCTGGCGTCTTCGAACTCTTTACCTTCGCCCAGCAGGATCTGCTGAAGCTGACCAATCCGGTCGATCCGCTGATCCACGGCACGGTGCTGAGCAACCCGCCTTACGGTGAACGTCTGGAGAGCGAGCCGGCGCTGATTGCGCTGCACAGCCAGCTCGGACGCCTGATGAAGCTGCACTTTGGCGGCTGGAACCTGTCACTGTTCAGCGCCTCGCCGGAACTGCTGAGCTGTCTGCAACTGCGCGCCGATCGCCAGTTCAAAGCGAAAAACGGTCCGCTGGATTGCGTACAGAAAAATTATCAGTTGTCGGTCAACAGCGGTGAAAGCGCCGGCCAGATTGCGGAAGATTATGCCAACCGTCTGCGTAAAAATCTGAAGAAGCTGGAGAAGTGGGCGCGGCAGGAAGGCATTGAGTGTTACCGCATTTATGATGCCGATCTGCCTGACTACAACGTGGCGGTCGATCGCTACGCTGATTGGGTGATCATTCAGGAATATGCGCCGCCGAAAACCATCGATCCGAACAAAGCGCGCCAGCGCCTGTTCGATGTGATCAGTGCGACGCTCACCGTGCTCGAACTGCCCGCCGACCGCCTGATCCTGAAAACGCGTGAACGCCAGAAAGGCAAAGCGCAGTATCAGAAGCTGAGCGAGAAGGGCGACTATTTTGAGGTCAAAGAGTTTAATGCGCGTTTCTGGGTCAACCTGACTGATTATCTCGACACCGGTCTGTTTCTTGATCACCGAATTGCGCGCAAAATGCTGGGTCAGATGAGTCAGGGGAAAGATTTCCTCAACCTGTTTGCCTATACCGGCACCGCCAGCGTGCATGCCGGCCTTGGCGGGGCGCGTTCAACCACCACGGTGGATATGTCGCGTACCTATCTGGAGTGGGCGGAGCGCAATTTACGTCTGAACGGCCTGACCGGTCGTCAGCATCGCCTGATGCAGGCGGATTGCCTGAGCTGGCTGAACGAAAGCGATGAGAATTTTGATCTGATCTTTATCGATCCGCCGACCTTCTCAAACTCAAAACGTATGGAAGAGAGCTTCGACGTTCAGCGCGATCACATGATGCTGATGCGCAACCTGAAGCGTCTGCTGCGTCGCGGCGGCACCATCATGTTCTCCAACAACAAACGTGGTTTCAAAATGGATATGGATGGTCTGAAGGCGTTGGGCCTGCAGGCGCAGGACATTACCCAAAAAACGCAGTCGCAGGACTTCGCGCGTAACCGTCAAATTCACAACTGCTGGCTGATCACTCACGTCGGTAAGGAATAAGTTTACATGTCATTAATCAGTATCCACGGCGCTTATCTCTCCTTCAGCGATGCGCCGCTGTTAGACAATACCGAACTGCACATCGAAGAGAACGAACGCGTCTGTCTGGTGGGCCGTAACGGTGCCGGTAAATCGACTCTGATGAAGATCATCAACGGTGAACAGCCGCTGGATGATGGCCGCATCGTCTATGAAACCGATTTGGTTGTTGCGCGTCTGCAGCAGGACCCGCCGCGCAATATTACCGGTTCAGTGTATGACTTCGTCGCCGAAGGCGTGGAAGAGCAGGCCGAACATCTCAAGGCTTATCACGCCATTTCCCATGTGGTGATGGAAGATCCCAGCGATAAAAACCTCAATGAGATGGCACGTCTGCAAAGCATTCTTGACCACCAGAATTTGTGGCAGCTGGAAAGCCGTATCAATGATGTGCTGGAGCAGATTGGTCTGCAGCCTGATACCGAACTTTCATCGCTGTCGGGTGGCTGGCTGCGTAAAGCGGCGCTCGGCCGGGCGCTGGTCAGCAATCCGCGCGTACTGATGCTGGATGAGCCGACGAACCACCTCGATATCGAAACCATCGACTGGCTGGAAACTTTCCTGAAGAACTTCAGCGGCAGCATCGTGTTTATCTCGCATGACCGTTCGTTTATTCGCAACATGGCGACGCGAATTGTCGATCTCGACCGCGGTAAGCTGGTCTCCTGGCCGGGCAATTATGACCAGTATCTGGAAGGGAAAGAGGAAGCGCTGCGCGTTGAAGAGATGCAGAACGCGGAATTCGACCGCAAGCTGGCGCAGGAAGAAGTCTGGATCCGTCAGGGTATCAAAGCGCGTCGTACCCGTAATGAAGGCCGTGTGCGTGCACTGAAAGCGCTGCGTCGTGAACGTTCAGAACGTCGCGAAGTCATGGGCAAAGCCAATATGCAGGTGGGCGAAGCCTCGCGCTCAGGCAAAATCGTATTTGAGCTGGAAAACGTCGACTATGCGGTTGACGGCAAAGTGCTGGTGAAGAACTTCTCTTCCCAGGTCCAGCGTGGCGATAAAATTGCGCTGATCGGCCCGAACGGCTGCGGCAAAACCACCTTGCTACGCCTGATGCTGCAGCAGCTGCAAGCCGATCATGGCCGCGTGCACTCTGGCACCAAGCTGGAAGTGGCCTATTTCGACCAGCATCGCGCCGAACTCGATCCGGACCGCACCGTGATGGATAACCTTGCGGAAGGCAAGCAGGAAGTGCTGGTCAACGGCAAGCCACGTCACGTGCTGGGCTACCTGCAGGACTTCCTTTTCCACCCAAAACGCGCCATGACGCCGGTGCGTGCCTTGTCCGGTGGTGAACGTAACCGCCTGCTGCTGGCGCGTCTGTTCCTGCGTCCCAGCAACCTGATGATTCTCGATGAACCGACCAACGACCTCGACGTTGAAACGCTGGAGCTGCTGGAAGAGCTGATTGATGGCTATCAGGGCACCGTGCTGCTGGTGAGCCACGATCGTCAGTTTGTCGACAATACCGTCACCGAATGCTGGATCTTCGAAGGCAACGGTGAGATCGGCACCTTCGTCGGCGGCTATCACGATGCACAACAGCAGCGTGCGGCCTATAAGCAGCAAAAAGCGGGCGCACCGGCGAAAGCAACTGCTGCTGTGGCAAAACCTGCGTCAGAGAAAAGCGATGCTGCCAAACGCAGCGTTAACAAACTAAGCTATAACCTGGCGCGTGAGCTGGAACAGCTGCCGCAAAAGCTGGAACAGCTGGAAGCGCGAATTGGCGAACTGCAGGCGAAAATGAGTCATCCGGACTTCTTCAGCCAGGCCCATGACCAGACTCAACCGGTGCTGGACAGTCTGGCGCAGGCTGAGCAGGAACTGGAAACGGCTTTTGCGCGCTGGGAAGAGCTTGAGTCAATGAAAAACGGCGCGTAGAGCAAGGGATAACGGATGTGTTCAGCAGATAAAAGTGACGCGTGGATGCTCTGTCCACAATGCGATTTAATGAATAAGCTGCCGGACATCCCTGTTGGCAGCCGCGCCTCATGTCCGCGCTGCCAGACTTCCCTGACGGCGAACTGGCACGAGCCGCGCAGACGGCCAACCGGTTATGCGCTGGCGGCCTTGTTTATGCTGCTGCTGGCTAACCTGTTCCCGTTTATCACCATGAAAGTGGCCGGGCTCAGCAGCCAGATAAGCCTGGCGGAGATACCGCAGGTGATGGTGTCGGAGGACTACAGCAGTCTGGCGACGCTGTTCCTGCTGTTTGTTCAGGCGATCCCGGCGTTCTGCATGATCACCATTCTGCTGCTGGTAAATCCGGTGCCGCTGCCCAACAGCCTGAAACTGGGGCTGGCGCGCATTCTGTTTCAGTTACGCAACTGGGGCATGGCGGAAATCTTCATGGCGGGGGTACTGGTCAGTTTCGTCAAGCTGATGGCCTACGGCGATATCGGGCTGGAAACCAGCTTCTGGCCATGGTGTCTGTTCTGCCTGCTGCAACTGCGGGCCTTTCAGTGCATCGATCGGCGTCAGCTGTGGCAGAGCATTGCGCCACTACCGGCTCTGCCGCATCCACCCAAAGTCGGCGTCACCGGCCTGCAGCAGGGTTTGCGATCTTGTCCCTGCTGCACCGCCATTCTGCCCGCCGACCAGCGGCATTGTACCCGCTGCGGAGTGGTGGCATCCGTCCGCCGTAAACACAGCCTGCAATGGACGCTGGCGCTGCTGCTGACCTCGGTCATTCTCTATATTCCCGCTAACCTGATGCCCATTATGGTGACAGAAACGCTGGGCAGCGCTTATCCCTCCAATATTATGGCGGGCGTTATCTTACTGTGGAGCGACGGTTCTTATCCGGTGGCGCTGGTGATTTTTATCGCCAGTATTATGGTGCCGACGCTGAAAATGCTGGCGATCGGCTGGCTCTGCTGGGATGCCGGCGGACGTGGAAGGCATGATAGCCACAAGATGCACCTGATTTATGAAGTGGTTGAATTTGTAGGCCGCTGGTCAATGATCGACGTATTTGTGATTGCAGTGCTCTCTGCGCTGGTGCGCATGGGGCAATTAATGAGTGTGTATCCCGCGTGGGGGGCAGTGTTATTTGCGCTGGTGGTCATTCTGACCATGATTGCTGCAATGACCTTTGACCCGCGATTAACCTGGGATCGTGTACACGCAAACAATGTAAAGGAGCCGCGCCTTGACGGAAATTAACCACGGCCACGCAAAGGTGGAGCAGATCAAGCGCTGGTCGCCGGTCTGGATTGTCCCCATCGTCACGCTGTTAATCGGCGGATGGATTCTGTTCTATCACTTCAGCCATCAGGGACCGGTAGTCACCCTGATTACCGAAAATGCCGAGGGCATCGAAGCGGGTAAAACCACCATTAAAAGCCGCAGCGTTGATGTTGGCGTGGTTGAGAGCGCGGTGCTAAGCGACGATCTCCACCACGTTGAAATTAAGGCCCGCCTTAATGCCGGTATGGGAAAACTGTTGCACAAAGACAGCGTTTTCTGGGTAGTTAAACCGCAGATTGGTCGCGAAGGCATTAGCGGATTAGGAACCCTGCTGTCGGGTGCCTACATTGAATTACAGCCAGGCACCAAAAGTGAAGCGCCAGAACAATTTAACCTGCTGGATGCACCCCCTTTAGCGCCGCCGGATGCTAAAGGCATCCGCATTATCCTCGACAGTAAAAAAGCCGGCCAGCTTAACCCTGGCGATCCGGTGCTGTTCCGTGGCTATCGTGTTGGTACGGTAGAAACCAGCACCTTCGATACCGATAAACGCATGATGACCTATCAGCTGTTTATCGCGGCACCGTATGATCGGCTGGTCACCACCAATGTCCGCTTCTGGAAGGACAGCGGCATCGCCGTTGATATGTCTGCCTCAGGTATGCGGGTAGAAATGGGTTCACTGACCACGCTGTTCAGCGGTGGCGTCAGCTTTGACGTGCCGGATGGCTGGGATCTGGGCCAGGCCGCACAGAATCAGTCTGATTATCATCTGTTTGACGATCAACGCAGCATTCAGGATTCACTGTATACCAACCATATCGATTATCTGCTGTTCTTCACCGATTCGATTCGTGGTCTGCAGGCCGGTGCGCCGGTTGAATTCCGCGGCATTCGCTCGGTACGGTATCTGAAGCACCGCTGATGAAAGCGGGTCTGGATCAGGCGCTGAACAATGATTACCGCGTGCCGGTGCTGATTCGCATCGAACCGGATCGCTTTATCAGCCGACTGGGCGAGAACTTCGATCTGCAGCAGCATCTGCAGGATGGTAAGAAACGCGGCCTGCGTGCCACGCTGAAAACCGGCAACCTGCTGTCAGGCGCGTTATACGTTGATCTCGACTTCTACGACAATGCACCAGCGTATAAAGGGCCGCAGAAAGTGTCGGGTTATGAAGTAATCCCAACCGTCAGCGGTGGCCTGAGCCAGATTCAGCAGAAGCTGATGGCGGCGCTGGATAAGATCAACGGACTGCCGCTTAACGGTATGATTAACCAGGCGACCGGCACGCTAAAAGAGAGCCAGAAAACGATGCGTGACCTGCAACGCACCATCGATAACATCAATAAAGTGACGGCCAGCCCGGCGATGAAAACGCTGCCGGAAGATATGCAACAGACCTTGCGTGAGCTGAACCGCAGCATGAAAGGACTGCAGCCAGGCTCGCCAGCGTACAGCAAGCTGGTCGGAGATATGCAGCGACTCGACCAGGTGCTGCGTGAACTGCAGCCGGTGCTGAAGACGCTGAATACCAAGAGCAACGCGCTGGTGTTTGAGGCGAAACCGGGACAGGATCCCCAGCCTAAGAGGGCGAAACAGTGAAGAAAGGAATGATACTCTCTGCCGCGCTGCTGCTGAGCGCGTGCAGCAGCACCATCGATAATACCTGGTATCAGCTGCCCTCCGGGGCGGCACCGATGAAGGTCAGCAGTAGCAGCACGACTGAAGCACAACCGATGCTGTGGGTGCAGCAGGTTACGGTGCCTGATTATCTGGCGGGTAACGGGCTGGTCTATCAGACCAGTGACGTAAAATATGTTATCGCCGCCAATAATCTTTGGGCCAGTCCGCTCGATCAGCAATTGCAGCAAACGCTGATTACCAACCTCAGCAAAGCCCTGCCGGGCAGACTGGTTGCCGGTACGCCGATGGGTGCGCAGCACGACACGCTGAACGTGACCATTACTGGCTTCCAGGGTCGCTACGACGGCAAAGCGGTGATCAGTGGAGAGTGGACGCTGGAACATCAGGGCCATCTGACAAAGCAGGCGTTCAATCTGGCGCTGCCGCAGAACGAAGATGGCTACGATGCGCTGGTCAGAACGCTGGCGGTGGGCTGGCAGCAAACTGCGCAGCAGATCGCCAACAGTACGGTTGCGTTAAATTAAGAAGAGTATGAATAAATAAGCTAAGCCCCTGATTTTTCGTTAAGCACTAGCGACGAAAAGCAGGGGCTTTTTTATTAGCTTAATCAGTGGGATAGTGTTGCCGTCTGCATCACAAAATAGCGCATTTTTGTCAGACAGAGGTCACATTTATGACACTGGCGTGAAGATTGCGCATTGATCTTTGGGCGCGTAGCGGGTAGAACATTAGAGTGGTTGAACATTAATTCACCACCTTTTTCTTTCCACCAGATTCCACAGACCTTACATGAGGGACACGGAGTATGAAGAGACAGAAACGAGACCGCCTCGAACGCGCCCATTCACGTGGTTATCAGGCAGGCATTACTGGACGCTCAAAAGAGATGTGTCCGTATCAGATGATTGACGCTAAGTCTCACTGGTTGGGAGGGTGGCGACAAGCCATGGAGGACAGGTCGGTAGCTGCCTAGCCGGATGTCACTGAAAAGGGAATATAACCTCCGCTGCGCGCGGAGGTTTTCGTTTCTGCGGGGAAACGCTTAGAAAGCCGCCGTATCTTTGAACAGGCCCACTTTCAAATCGCTGGCGGTATAGATCAGGTTGCCATCGACCAGCACTTCGCCATCGGCAACGCCCATCACCAGTTTACGGTTGATAACGCGTTTGAAGTGAATACGGTAAGTGACTTTCTTCGCTTCAGGCAGAACCTGACCGGTAAATTTCACTTCACCTACGCCCAGCGCACGACCTTTACCTTCGCCACCCAGCCAGCCCAGATAGAAACCGACCAGCTGCCACATGGCATCCAGACCTAAGCAACCGGGCATTACCGGGTCGCCAATAAAGTGGCAACCGAAGAACCAAAGGTCAGGATTGATATCCAGCTCTGCTTCAACAAAGCCTTTATCATATTTGCCGCCGTCTTCGGTCATCTTGACCACGCGGTCCATCATCAACATGTTGCCTGACGGAAGCGGCGGACCATTTTCGCCAAACAGTTCACCACGACCTGACAGAATCAGATCTTCTTTGGTATAGGATTCGCGTTTATCTACCATGTTTACAATAAGCCTTTTTTTAGTGAATCACGAATATTAGCGAACAGTTGTACGCTGAGCAAATCGGATTAACGGTGGTTGAACCAGTTAAGCCAGCGTAGTCCCCATGGACGGTGCGGCACGTCCGACTGGTTCAGTTGGCTAATACGTTCCTGAATGGTGCGCAGCAGGCTGTCGCCTTCACCATCCTCAGTATCCCAGACTTTGCCGGTCAGTAGCGGCAGTGCTTCATCAGCACGTTCAATCGCCCAGATATGGAAGCGACCTTGCTCAACCGCGCTGACCACCGCCTGATTCAGACTCAGGTGGCGTACGTTGCAGGCAGGAATAATGACACCCTGCTGGCCGGTCAGTTCGCGCTGATGGCAAATATCGAAGAAGCCTCGATTTTTTCGTTCAGCCCGCCGACCGGCTGCACATTACCAAACTGATCGACCGAGCCGGTAACCGCAATTTGTTGATTGACCGGCTGGTTTGCCAGCGCGCTAATCAGCGCACACAGCTCTGCCAGCGAGGCGCTGTCGCCGTCGACTTCAGAATAGGATTGTTCAAACACCAGCGACGCCGAGAAGGGCAACTGCTGTTCCAGTTCCAGCTCGGCAATCAGATAGGCCTGCATAATCATCATGCCTTTCGCATGAATATTGCCGCCCAGTTCTGCTTTGCGTTCAACATCGGTAAATTCACCGTCGCCGGGATGCACTACGCAGGTAATACGTGATGGATCGCCCCAGGCGCGTGGATGACCGGGATACTCCACCACTGACAGGCCGTTAATCTGGCCGACCACTTCGCCTTCGGTCTCAATCAGGATCTGTTTCAGCAGGATCTCATCGCGCATCCGCTCGTTGAGATAATTTTCACGCCACAGGCGCGCTTCCAGCGCATCACGCAGCGCTTCCGCATTAAGCTTTTCGCCCATCAGCGCTGACTCACGCATCTGGCGTTGTAACCAGCGCGGGCAGAGCGGCAACGTTTCCTGATCGCCGCTGAACCGTACGCCTTCTTTAATCAACTCCGGCCAGAAATCCACTTCCGGTAACGGCAGCCCGGCTTGCTGCGCCAGCTCAGCAGTCCAGCGGCACCAGGCGAGCATGTCATCTTCATCCAGAATCTGAATGTTCTCTTCAAATTCGGTGTAGATCGCCATTTCATGTGCTTCAGGATCGAGTTCCTGAAAATCAGCCAGCGCTTCTCGATCGCCGCACAGGACCAGATTTAACTGCAGTGGCAGCGGCGGGATAGCGATCGGCAGCGGGCGGCGTTCATCCTGAGAGGTCCAGTCGACATAACCCTGCTCGATGCATTTCTTCAGGCGTAACCAGAGGATCGGCTGGGTCATAAAACTGCGCAGCGAGAGCACCAGTGTGCCGCCGTTAGCGCGATGGATCAGGCCCGGCTCAAGCTGAATGCGATCTTTATGCTGACGCACGCAGCCAAACAGCTGTTCGGTCTCAATCCAGTCGGCGAAGTGAATACCGCCCTGACTGGTGAAAGGACGTTGCGGGTCAGAAGGGGGCTGCAGCGTGACGTTGTCGGCCATGATATGGTAATCACCACCATACAGCGTAGTGGTTTCCTCCATGACCCGTTGAGCCGCCTGGGTTATCTGCGCCAGGTAGTCGCGATTTTCCTGGCTGCGAACCAGCAGTAACGGGAATCCCTGCGTCTGGTGGTGTAAATGCGCCAGTGCATTCAGCAATCGGGGCTGTACCGTTGCCAGAGCATCGGTTTCTTCATCAGCAATTCGGGAGAAAACGGATTGGTATTGTGCGCTATCCGGCTGTAAGGTTTGCCACGTAAGTTGGGTGCTGGTCAAAATAATCGCATTTGTCTGATTTAAGAAAAGCGAGATTATACAGGATTCACCCTTGTTAAGCACTGCAGACTTCCTGTTGAAGATGTGACGTTGACAGCATGTTTTTCGTTGCTGCATCCGGGAAAAAAGCTGTTATTCTTAGCTCGTTACGTGATCACGATGAGATTCCGATGAAATACCAGCAACTCGAAAATCTTGAAAGTGGATGGAAATGGAAATACCTGGTGAAAAAACATCGGGAAGGTGAACTGATCACGCGTCACCTTGAATTAAGTGCGGCGCAGGCGGCAGTCGATAAGCTGCTGGCGATGGAAAATAATCCGGTTACGGTCAACGAATGGATTGCTGAGCATATTCATGCCGACCTGGATAATCGGCTTAAGCAGACCATTCGTGCGCGGCGCAAACGTCACTTCAATGCTGAGCATCAGCATACGCGGAAGAAGTCGATTGACCTTGAGTATCTGGTCTGGCAACGGCTGGCAGGACTGGCGCAACGGCGTAACAGTACCTTGTCTGAGACGGTAGTGCAGTTGATTGAAGATGCCGAACGCAAAGAGAAGTATGCCAATCAGATGTCGAGTCTCAGAGAAGATCTGCAGGCGATTCTCGGTAAGTCTGGCTCAGAAAAAGAGTAACTACACCCGTATAGTCTGGCAACTTTGCCGAGAGACTGGCATAAAAAACCCCGCCTTAGCGGGTTTTTTATTACGTGTAAACTTAAGCCTGTGGCTGAGTTACAACGTCTTTGATGCCTTTAACGTCGATTTCTACACGACGGTCCGGCGCCAGGCAGTCGATCAGGGCATTGCGGCCTTTCACGCTGTCACAGGTGTTGCCGGTAACTGGGTTAGATTCACCCATGCCACGTGCAGAGATCTTGTTAGAAGGGATACCTTTAGATACCAGGTAATCTACTACTGACTGAGCACGTTTCTCAGACAGTTTCTGGTTGTACTGCTCTGAACCGATGCGATCGGTGAAGCCCAGTACGACAACGGAACCATCTTTAGGATCCATTGAGCTCAGCTGGCTGTACAGCTGATCCAGAGCCTGCTGACCTTCTGGCTTCAGGGTAGCTTTGTTGAAGGTGAACAGAACGTCAGACTTCAGAGTGAAACGCTTGGTTTCAACAACTGGTGCTGGCGCTGGAGCCGGAGCTGGTGCTGGAGCAGCTTCATCCTGACCGAAGCGGTATGAAACGCCTACGCTCAGCATGCCGTTGTCTGGACGGGTACCAACGGTCTGTGCATCACCAATGTTGTTAACCCACTGGTAATCCAGACGGGTAGCCCAGTTTTTGGTCAGCGCATACTCAACACCAACTGCTGCCAGTGGAGAAACACCGGTGTCGTGGTCGCTGATGCGGCCATTAACAGGATTAGTCTGCGTTGAGTCTGCACGCCATACCATGCCGCCCAGACGAGTATACACGTCCAGATCGTCATAAATTGGGTAGCTCAGTTTAGCAGCCAGCTGAATGCCTTGTGCTTTGAACGCGCCGTTAGTCACGTTGCCTTTATTAGGCATGCGACCCAGCCAGTCATAGCCCAGCTCGAAGCCCAGGTATGGATTTGCCTGGTAACCAACGAATGCACCTGCACCCAGCTGGCTTTCGTGAGTTGGACCGTCATTGTTTTGGTAACCGTTACCGTAGTAACCAGTGTCGTGGTACTGAGACCAGCCCAGTTTAGCACCGGTGTACCAGGTGTCATCTTTCGGAGCGGCCTGCGCTACGGTAGCGAAGCCAGCCAGTGCCACTGCAATTGCGATAGCTGTCTTTTTCATTTTGCGCCTCGTTATCATCCAAATAGGCAATGAGCAAAAAGGTTGCTCTTGGTTTAATCCTTCGCCGGGTCAAAACGCTCGCTTATGACTCTACCGCAAAAAAACGGAGGTTATTGAGCACCCTGGCGAGATAAAGTCTACAACGAGATTGGAAACTTACAAGTATGATGTGAGGCGCTTCTGTAAAAAAACAGAGATTTATACACAAATTCTAACAATTAGCCTGGTATTATCGTCGCGGATCAATAGCCAAAAAACCTGCTAAACCATTGTCAACGCTCGAACTAACAGAATCAGTGGTTTAGCGACGACAGATAAGAAATATAGCTTGAGAAAGTTCCGACTTTTACTTAATGAAACAAATCCGACTGAATTTTTAGCGCATTTTGTGGTCCCAGAGGCGCTTCGGGTGTTCCACTCGATCGCAAAATCAATCCCAGGGCATCGCCTTCGGCCGCTGCATTTTCCAGTTGACGTCGTTCATCTTCATCCAGTTCGTACGGAATCCATGCCAGAACGACACTGTAATTTCCGGTACGCAGCGCTTTTATCATCGCCTCAACTGCGTTCATACGCTCAGAATCGGCAATATGCATGCTCTTATCCAGCGGCAAGCCGGACTGCTGTAACCAGGCACGGTTCAGCTTATGCGCAGGGGTTAACCACAGTTGCCAGCGCGACTGCTGACTCAGCTGCTGCAACAGCGGCAACAGTAACATCTGCATCATTCCGGGCTGCTCACTATAGCGTAACTCTGTAATCCAGCCATGCTGAGAAGCGGATACGGAAGAGGACGCGTAATGATGAGCATAGCGTGCATTGTTCGGATGTTGTGTTCGCATAAGTTAATCACTCAGCAGTGGACTGTATGAATATACAGTACTGGCGTTACGCATAAAGATCAACCCAAATTTCTGATAACGCCTCGCAAAAACGTCACAAGGTTAGCGGAACCGCTATTAATTCATTGAACCGGATAAGGCTTTTTCCTATCTTCTAATTATCTGAAACCAAACATAATTTCAGATATTTCTATAACACGGAGGTGAAGTGATGAAAAAGTTAAATCCGATCATTGAACGT
This sequence comes from Pantoea brenneri, assembly GCA_002095305.1. Classification (GTDB taxonomy): domain Bacteria; phylum Pseudomonadota; class Gammaproteobacteria; order Enterobacterales; family Enterobacteriaceae; genus Pantoea; species Pantoea brenneri. The sequence goes on along the minus strand of MIEI01000017.1, from coordinate 32,428 downwards.
TCCAGAGCGCAGCTGGCCCCGCTGGGCTCGATCGAGTCGCGAACCCAGTTTGGTGGCTATGCGCTGGCTGTCGAACGGGTAGTTTTTGCTTTGGTAAATAATGACGCACTCTATCTGCGCGCCAGCGAGCCACTGCGTGAATACATCGCACAGCGTCCACTCGAGCCATTAATCTTTCGTAAGCGTGGCGTACTGGTCAGCCTTAACTACTATCGGGTTGATGACGCTTTATGGCATGCGCCAGCGCATCTGCTGACGTTATCTGCGGCGTCACTGGAGACCGCAAGGGAAGAGCAGCAGCGTAAGCAGTTATCACTGCGCTTAAAAGATCTGCCTAATCTCAGTGTGCGTATGGAGATGATGTTACATGAGGCGGGTATTCTGAACGTGCAGCATCTGTATGAGATCGGCGCTAAGCAATGCTGGCTGAAGCTGAAAGCGGTAAACCAGCATGTCGGGCTACAGACGCTGCTGGCGCTGGAGGGGGCGATATCGGGCCATCACTATGCCGCCCTGCCACAGGCGGTCAGGGCGGAACTCAATGCCTGGTTTCAGCGCACCGTACTGATGACGCTGAATCCCAAAGGCGGCGTAAACTAATCGGCGTTAAGCGTGCGGCGCAGGCGAGCGACTTCAGGCATCAGCGCCACCAGCAAGCCGAGTTGCTGCAATACCAGTGGCGCGCGTGTATCCGCATCGGCGGCCAGCTGGCTGATCCGCTGAGCCAGTTGATGACGCATCGTCTCAGCCTGTTGATCGCTGACGACATCCGTTTGCAGCACATCCTCAACATAACAGACCGTATCATCCAGCAGTTTGAGCAGTTCCGGTTCGCTAATTTTATCGCGATGCGCACCCAGTGCAGAGATGTAGCTCAGGAAAGAGTGATTTGAGCACAGCAACTGAAAAGCGGAATCACGCATTGTCTGGCTGGTACGGCTTTCACTGCTCATGTTGGAGACCACCGACGCCAGTTCGGCATCGGCATTATGCGCATCCCGCCGGGCGATGCGATAAGCCAGGCGGTTATCTTTGCCCTGATGGTATTGCTCCATAATCGCATCCAGATAGCGGCAGTTGGCCTGTAAGGTGCGTTCTGCTACCGCCGGTAGCTGACGGAAGCGCCAGTCTGGCCAGATAAAGGCGACGGCCAGCCAGGCCAGACCGCAGCCCAAAAGCGTATCGACCACCCGCGGTAAAGCCACCTCAAATCCTTCGCCGAGCAGGTTAAAACAGAGCAGCACCAGCAGCGTGATAAACAGCGTGGCCTGCGCATACTGCACCTGTCGGAAGGCGAAAAACAGCACCCCGCTGATCACGATTAGAATCAGTTGCCCTTCGACCGAGGGCACCAGCCAGAGCACCGGCAGACCAATAGCGATCCCGGCCAGCGTCCCGCCAATACGCAGCGCCAGCCGCCGCTGTGTCGCATTGTAGTTGGGCTGGCAGACAAACAGACTGGTCAACAGTATCCAGTAGCCTCGCTCCAGCCCGGTGATCTGAATGAAGCCGTAACCGATACACAGCACCACCGACATCCGCACCGCGTGGCGGAACAACGCCGAAGCGGGGGTAAGGTGGCGACTGAAGCGCAGCCTGATATCGCTCCAGCCGCTCAGACCTTCGCGTGACAGCAGATTGTCGCTGTGCTGCGGATCGTCGCCTGCCAGCGTCTGCTCCGATTCGATAGAGGCCAGCTGGGCGTCAATCGCCTGCAGGTTGCGCAGCAGCCAGTAAAGCGCACGGGTATGGGTGGCCTCTGGCTCACGCTGCTCAAGGCGTTCTATGGCTTTTTGCAGCCGTTCAAATGCCCGCTCAAACCGGCTGTCGTGCACCCAGCGTTCACGCATTAAAATAGAGTGCGCCAGCTGCCGACAGGCCTGGGCCTGCATATTGAGTAAGCGCTGGAAGCGGAACAGGATCTCGTTATAGCGCCAGTCACCACGCAGCAGGTGATATTGCAGATGAGAGGAGCTGGCACGTTCATGGATATCCTGCGCCACAAAGTAGTAATGCAGACTGCGCCGGGTACCACGTGAACCGCGATCGCCACGCAACCGGCTCTGCAGAGTGGTCTTGGTCAGATTGAGCTGGGCGACGAGCTGGCTGTTGACCATCGCGGCATCAATAAAGGTCGCATCATCCTGTTCGCCAGCATCCGGATCGAACAGATTGGCTTTGGCATCCAGATAACGCGCCAGCTGGGAAAAACTGCCCGCCAGTTGTTCCTGAACCGGCCGAACCGGAAACATCAGGTGACCGAGCAGGGTCAGCAGGTTGTACCAGAGCGCGCCCACCAGCAACAGAATCGGCTGCATATACCACTGGCTGAACAACCCGATGCCGAGCATGGTATAGACCGCAATCAGCAAGGCACCAAAGGCAATGGTGGCGTAGCGCTGACCGAGCGCCCCCAGCAGAATGAAGCCCCAGGTGGAGATCGCCAGTCCGGCAATAAACGCCAGCGGGTAGGGAAACAGCAGTTCAACCGACACCGAAGCGATACAGAAGCAGAGCAGGGTGATCAGCAGATTCTTTAGCCGCCCGGCTAGCCGATCATCAAGATCCGCCAGCGCCGCGGCCACCACGCCCAGCGTCAGCGGGATGGTCCACTCAATCTGGTGCAGCCACCAGGGAATGGCGGCACACCCGCTCAGTGCAAACAGAATGCGCAGCAGGTAGCGCCAGGTACTGTTAAACAGATACTGCCGCCAGCCGGGCAGGCTTTTCGACATCATACTAATAGCGACGGGCATTGGCTTCGCGCGCGGCACGCGCCTCTTCCACCGATACGACGCGGCGTCCTACCGGCCACAGCGCAATCGCGGCAATTTTGAAGTTAGCGATACCGACCGGAATGCCGATGATGCTGATGCACTGCACAATGCCGACCGAAATGTGCGACAGGCAGAGCCACCAGCCAAAGAAGATCAGCCAGAAGATATTCAGGAAGGTTCCGCCGGTGTTCATGATGTGACTCCGGTTTTCCGGGCGCAGCACGTCGACATGCACCGCTTCATTGCCAAATGGCAACAGCGACAGTTTGGTAATTTCCCAGCAGGAGCGGGTCAGCGGCAGGGTAAAAATCAGCACAATGCTGATTAAGGTGGCAAACAGCCAGCTCAGGGTGGTGAAAAAGCCACCCAGAACGAAATTAAGAACGTTTAAGACGGTGCGCATGACATTTTTTTCCTTTTGCATTCCGCAAGATGTGACGCCAAGTTTAGCCTGTTTTAAGGCTGGAGCGCCAAGGGTCTGACAGGTAAACTCCCCCTAATCCTATTCTCTGTCGTTGGTGTCGGCGTGGAACTGAAAGCAACCTCCATGGGCAAACGACTTGCCCAGCATCCTTACAATCGGGTCCGTCTGATGGCGGCTGGCGTGGAAGTCAGCGGCGATAAGCATGAGTACCTGATCCCTTTTAACCAGCTGCTGGATATCACCTGCAAGCGCGGGCTGGTGTGGGGTGAACTGGAATTTTTACTGGCTGACGAAAAAGTGGTCCGGCTGCACGGGACGGAATGGCAGGAAACGCAGCGTTTTCATCACTATCTGCTGCAATCCTGGCAGCAGTGGAGCCTGGAGATGAGCGAGGTGTGCAGTGAGGTTCTGCAAGCGCTGCGTAGCGCGATTGAGGCGTTTAGCACCCAGGATCGCTGGCTCAATCGCAGTGAGCTGCAGGATTTAAAAGCGCAGATCGTGAAACAGTTCGATGCCTTACCCTTGCCGCTGACCCGCCTCAATGAGTTTGCCACCTGTCGTGATGACCTGGAATTTTGCCAGCGCTGGCTGGAGCAGGGCGAGACGGCACTGCGTCAGCGTAACCGTGACTGGACCGCCGCCATGCTGACGCGTTACCACGATTTCTTTGCCAGCGTAGAAACGACGCCGCTGAATACCGCCCAGAGTGAAGCCGTGGTGAACGGTGAGGCTTCGTTGCTGGTGCTGGCGGGTGCCGGTAGCGGTAAGACCTCGGTGCTGGTGGCGCGGGCAGGCTGGCTGATGCAGCGCAGGCTGGCCAGCGCCGATCAAATCCTGCTGCTGGCCTTTGGCCGACAGGCTGCGGAGGAGATGAACGATCGGATCCAGTCCCGACTGGGTGCCAGCGAGATTCAGGCGCGTACCTTTCATTCGCTGGCGCTGCACATTATTCGCGAAGGCAGTAATAAGCAGCCGGCGATCAGTAAACTGGAGAGCGATACCGAAGCTCGCCGCGCCTTACTGATTCAGCACTGGCGTCAGCAGTGCAGTGAGAAGAAAGCGCAGGCCAACGGCTGGCGGCAATGGCTGCGTGATGAGCTGGAGTGGGAGTTGCCGGACGGCGCGTTCTGGCAGGATGACCGGCTGGCTAACCGGCTGGCAACGCGACTGGAGCGCTGGCTGAGCCTGATGCGGATGCACGGCGGCGCCCGGGCGGCGATGATTGCTGAAGTGCCGGAGGAAACGCGCGACCTGTTCAGCAAACGCATCCGGCTAATGGCTCCGCTGCTGAAAGCCTGGAAGAGTGCGCTGAAAGAGGAGGGCGCAGTCGATTTTTCCGGCCTGATTCACCAGGCGATTGCAATACTGGAAAAGGGCCGTTTCATCAGCCCGTGGAAACATATTCTGGTCGATGAATTCCAGGATATTTCCCCGCAACGCGCAGCGCTGCTGACCGCATTACGCCAGCAGAATAAGCGTACCTCGCTGTTTGCGGTGGGAGATGACTGGCAGGCGATCTACCGTTTCAGCGGGGCAGAAATGTCGCTGACCACCGCCTTTCATCACTATTTTGGTGAAGGCGATCGCTGTGTGCTGGACACCACCTATCGCTTCAACGATCGCATTGGAGAGATCGCCAATCGCTTTGTGCAGCAAAATCCACAGCAGTTACGCAAACCGCTTAACAGCGTGACCAGGGGGAATAAAAAGTCGATTTCGCTGCTGGCGCAGGATCAGCTTGAAGGGCTGCTGAACAAGCTCAGCGGCTACGCAAAACCGGAGGAACGGATCCTGCTGCTGGCGCGTTACCACTACCTGCGACCGGAACTGCTGGAGAAAGCGAAGACCCGCTGGCCAAAGCTCAAGCTGGATTTTATGACGATTCACGCCAGTAAAGGACAGCAGGCAGATTACGTGATTCTGCTCGGCTTACAGCAGGGGAAAGAAGGCTTTCCTGCGGCGGCGCGCGAATCGATCATCGAACAGGGATTGTTACCGCAGCCGGAAGCGTTCCCGGATGCAGAAGAGCGACGTCTGGCCTATGTGGCGCTGACGCGGGCGCGTCAGCAGGTCTGGCTGATGTTCGATAAAGCGCAGCCGTCGGTATTTGTCGAACAGTTCCGCGAACTCGGTGTACCGGTGCTGCGCAAAGCCTGAATTACTTCAGGCGTTCTGCCATGTAGCGCTGATAATCGGGGATCATAATATCGACCGCGCCGGCAAACAGTGGCGACTGAATAATGAAGTCGGCGGTTGAGCGGTTGGTGGCGACCGGAATGTTCCACACGGTCGCCAGGCGCAGCAGCGCTTTGACATCCGGATCGTGCGGCACCGCATTCAGCGGGTCCCAGAAAAACATCAGCGCATCAATTTTGCCTTCGGAGATCATTGCGCCAACCTGCTGATCGCCGCCCATCGGGCCACTCAGCATGGCGTTAACGGTTAAACCGGTATGCCGATTGATCAGCGTGCCGGTGGTGCCGGTGGCGTAAAGGGTATGCGGTTCGAGAGCGGCCTGGTTTTGTTTAACCCAGTCGAGTAACGCGGCTTTGCAATGGTCATGGGCGACCAGTGCGATATGTTTTTTTATGCCAAGGGTACGAACGGTTTGTTCCATAAAGGCTTCCTGATAAGTCTCATGCGGAAGAATCGGTGGCATGAGTTTACCCCTGGCCTTTCCTCTCTATCAACTCGTACGCAACATTTTGACCAGCGTCATAAACTGCTGGCGGGTTGCTTCATCGAAACGCTGAAACCAGCGATGTAGCGAGGGCAATTCCGCCTGGGTGGTCCAGGCAAGATCGGCAGTTAACCGGGCGGAGGGGGCGGAACTCTTTACCTGCCGGGCAAACTGCGGCACGGAGGCGACCTGACCGGTGCGATTATAGTTGAGCATCGCCTTTTCCATATCCGCGGTGGCGCTGGCCGGCAGATGGTCACGCATACTGATAATCTCTTTGCCGTGCTCATCCACCAGCTGGAAATTGAGGCTGCGATCGAAATGGTAACGCTCGCGTTTCGTCTCCAGTGGCGGCAGCTTAATGGTGATGGTTTTGGCGGCGGCGGTAAACGTAACGATCATCGGTACCGACTGGTAGCGCTGAACCATATCCGGCCGATCGTTGCGCTGCTTTTCAACCCGAAACAGAAACTGATGCTGACCGCGATCCAGCTCTAAGCTGTCAGCGCCTTTGAGGAGCGAGCCTGAAATTTTTCGGCCATCCAGCACTAACAGGTCAATCTGCGGATCGAGCTTTAAGGTGATGGCAGAACAAGACGCCGAGACGAGGAGTGTTAACAACCCCGTGACAGCCAGCGACAGCTTCATTTCAACTCCAGTAGCAGTGGGCGCAAGGGAAGGTGTGTAGCAAATTCTTACATTATGGCAGTTAATTTACATTTGAACATATTTATTCGTGCGCCGGTTCAATTAATTTCGCTGCCGGCTTAGCCGTGAACCACCAGGCCAATCTACACTCAACGCAGGCCAGAAAGGAGATAACAATGAACGATCAGACAATTCGTGATGTGCTGACACGCACCCGGCGAATCGCTTTAGTGGGCGCAAGCGACCGCCCGGAGCGCCCGAGTTATGGGGTGATGAAGTATTTACTCGATCAGGGTTACGAGGTGATCCCGGTCAGCCCGAAACTGGCGGGTAAAACGCTGCTGGGACAGCAGGCTTATGCCACCCTGGCTGAGGTGCCCGGGAAAATCGATATGGTGGATGTGTTTCGCAATTCTGAAGCCGCATGGGGCGTCGCGCAGGAAGCGATCGCGGCGGGCGCGGATACGCTATGGCTTCAGTTGGGGGTGATTAATGAACAGGCGGCGGTGCTGGCACAGGATGCGGGCATGACGGTGATTATGGATCGCTGCCCGAAGATTGAGATTCCGCGTCTGGGAATCACGCGTTAACAGAGCAGACGTGGCGGCAAACCGTGCCGCCACAGATTAATGTCGCAGATGGGGGGCCTGCAATTGCTGGCGGACTGACGCAGCCAGTTCATCCATTGACGGCTGTTCCGGATGCTCAACGCTGGTTTCACCGGCAAGCTGAATCTCAGCAACGTAGGTATGCACCTGATCGCCTTCCTCATCTTCCATCACTACATGATACCAGGGCGCGCTGCGCAACTTCTCTTCTGCGCCAACGTCTTCAATTTTAGGCTCATCTAACGAGTATTCCGGATCGACATCGACGATAACGCCCAGCACACCGGACAAACGATGACGAACCTGCTGACCAATACCAAATTTACTGGCAATCATAGTGACCTCCGAAAAAAGTACTCCTGATCCAATATGGGGTCAGGAGCCACTTTTTCAAGTCACATTACCCGGCAGGCGAAACCTTTCAGGTAGAGACCTTCCGGATAGCTGGCAATGACTGGATGGTCAGCCGCCTGACGGAATTGCTCAATGAACTGCACCTCATGTCCGGCATCCAGCGCCGCGTCGGCAATGATCTTCTGGAACAGATCGGTCGCCATCAGGCCGGAGCAGGAGAAGGTCAGCAAAATGCCGCCTGGGTTGAGCAACTGGATAGCCAGCATATTAATATCTTTATAGCCACGACAGGCGCCCATCAACTGGCTTTTATTCTCAACGAATTTCGGCGGATCCATGATGATCAGATCAAACTTTTCGCCCGCGTCACGGTAACGACGCAGCAGTTTGAAAACATCATCCCGTTCGAAACGGGCGCGTGACACGTCCAGTTGGTTGAGTTCAACGTTCTGACGCGCTACATCCAGCGCATCCTGTGAGGTATCAACGCTGATCACTTCTTTACAGCCGCCCATCAGGGCAGAGACGGCAAATCCACCGGTATAGGAAAAGCAGTTCAGCACCCGGGCATCTTTGGCGTAGCGGCGCGTCGCCAGACGGCTGTCGCGCTGATCGAGGTAATAGCCGGTTTTATGGCCGCCCTGAATATCCACCAATAGCTTCATACCATGTTCGGTAATCGGCAGCAGCGGCGGCGGGATCTCACCGGTGACGGTGCCCTGCGCCAGTTCCAGTCCCTCTTTTTTACGCACCGCAACATCAGAGCGGTCATAGATGGCGCAGCCCGGGAAGCAGTGCTGCAAGGCCGAGATAATCGCCGGACGCTGATATTCCGCCCCGGCAGATAACAGCTGCATCACTAAAAAGTTGCCGAAGCGGTCGATGGTGACGCCGGGTAAACCGTCTGATTCACCGGCAACCAGCCGGTAGCTATCCAGACCATCTCGGGCAGCCAGCCATTCGCGCCACTGTTGCGCCTGTTCAAAACGGCGGACAAAGAAGGCGATGTCGATGGATTCATCAGCTTGCCAGCTCCAGACGCGGGCACGGATCTGCGACTGAGGTGACCAGGCGGCACGGGCCAGCCATTTACCGTTACTGTCACAAACATCAATGGTTTCGCCCAGTTGCGCTTTGCCTTCCATACGGGCAACCGCACCCGAAAAGACCCAGGGGTGGCGACGGAGCAGGGACTTTTCACGTCCCTTCGCGAGAATCAATCTGACTGTCATAGTTTGCTATGCTTACCTGAAAAAATGAGGCGCCATTGTCCGGTGGATAACGGGAAATTGCAACGAACAGCAGCAGGAGTGAAAAATGTCAGTAGCCTGTGTCAAAGCGTGGGTTCACGGTCGCGTACAGGGCGTCGGTTTTCGTTACAGCACTCAGGCCGAGGCAAAAACGCTCGGCGTGCAGGGCTATGCGCGTAATCTGGACGATGGCAGCGTTGAAGTGCTGGCCTGCGGTGAGTCTGAACAGGTTGATGCGTTAATCAGCTGGCTAAAAGCGGGCGGGCCGCGCAGCGCCCGGGTTGACCAGGTGCTGGTAGAACCACATCAGCCCGCTCAGCCACCGCGCGGTTTTACCACCGGCTGACTAAAAGTCCGGGTTACAGGCATTTGGCCGGTTTGGGCAGACCAGCGATTTTGGTCGCCTGTTTGGCCGGCCCTTCAGGAAACAGCCGAAACAGATAGCGGCTGTTGCCTTTCTCTTCGCCATATTTCTGTGCCATTGCTTTAACCAGCATCCGCACCGCTGGCGAGGTGTTGTATTCGAGGTAAAACGCCCGCACAAAATTCACCACTTCCCAGTGTGCTTCGGTCATCACAATACCTTCCTGGTCGGCGATTTGGCTGGCCAGTGCCTCACTCCAGTCGTCACGATGCTTCAGATAGCCTTCGGCATCGACGGCGATTTCGTTACCGTTGAAATTCACGTTCGGTCCTCTTGATTAATTACGGCGTATTTTACCAAATTCGCTCACCGGAAAAAGCAAAAACCCCGCCGAAGCGGGGTTGAGCAGATTTCGCGGGCAGTGACCGGTTAGTTACTGCGCGAGAAGCCGAGGATGCTCAGCAGGCTGATAAAGATGTTATACAGCGAGACATAGAGGCTGACCGTTGCACGGATATAGTTCGTTTCGCCGCCGTGAATGATATTGCTGGTTTCCCATAAAATCGCACCGGCTGAGAACAGAATAAACAGTGCGCTGATAGCCAGATGCAGCGCCGGCAGTTGCAGGAACAGGTTAGCGATAACCGCCACCAGCAGCACGACAAAGCCGGCCATCATCATTCCGCCGAGGAACGACATATCGCGGCGGGTGGTCAGCACATATGCCGAACAGCAGAAGAACACCAGCGCAGTACCGCCCAGCGCCAGCGCAATCACATCGCCCATGCCGGCAGTCAGGAACGAACTGAGGATAGGACCAAGGCAATAGCCAAGAAAGCCGGTAAAGGCGAAAGCGGCCAGAATACCCATCGGGCTATTGGCCAGACGGTACGTCAGAAACATCAGACCGTAGAAGCCGACCAGCATCAGGATCAGTCCTGGTGCAGGCAGGGCCAGCAGTGTACTGGCCGTAGCGGTTACCGCCGAGAAGGCGAGCGTCAGGCCGAGCAGAAAATAAGTATTACGCAGGACCTTATGGGTCGTCAGCAGTGACGACTGCGATGAAGTAACAATTCTTTCCATGTTGCGCTCCTTTTAGCAGAACACTAAATATGCGCTGAGAATACGCAGTGCAATAATGAGGGAAAAGGCGTTTTACCCTTCTTTACGCGTTATTCCGCTAATTCTTTGAGCAGAGTGGCGATTTTGACATCGAATAACAGCAATTTGACTGTTTTTCAGGCGAATGAATTGATCGATGCTTTACATCGCTAAACGGGATGTTTATAGTGCGCGTCATTGCGGAGGGGTGGCCGAGCGGCTTAAGGCAGCGGTCTTGAAAACCGCCGATGGGAAACCATCCGAGAGTTCGAATCTCTCCTCCTCCGCCACTTTATCTGCTCAGGCGATAAAGCGGCAAAATGTCTGATGATGATTTTGCTTATGCAGTAATGTTACAAAACGGAGGGGTGGCCGAGCGGCTTAAGGCAGCGGTCTTGAAAACCGCCGATGGGAAACCATCCGAGAGTTCGAATCTCTCCTCCTCCGCCACATTTTACAGAACAGGCCAGCACAATGTGCTGGCCTGTTCTGTTTCTGCGATCCGTCTTCCGCATTTCCGAAATTCTCCCGTTTAGCTTTCTGATGAGGGCGGCAGCGTTCATCTGCCCGGCGCATCTCTGCTATAGTCCACTCACTGTTTTTGTAAACATCTGGCGATTTTCCTGGATGAGCTGGGTTACACTGTTTAGCACTTCGCTCTGAGGCGAGCTAATCGGTTGATAGCCAGAGTGTTTCTCTACTGAATGAATGGAATAGGCACAATGATCAAGAAACTGAGTCTTTGCGCATTATCAGTGCTGGCAGCATTACCTGTCGGAACGGTAGCCTTCGCCGCTGATGGCGATATGCAACTGCAACAGGTGCTGATGTTAAGTCGACATAATTTGCGTGCGCCGCTGGCGGATAATGGCAGCGTGCTGGAGCAGTCGACTAAAAAAAGCTGGCCGCAATGGGATGTGCCCGGTGGACAACTGACCACCAAAGGCGGCGTGCTGGAAATCTACATGGGTAACTACACCCGTCAGTGGCTGGCGCAACAGGGTCTGGTGCAGAATGGCAGCTGCCCTGATAGCAATAACGTCTTCGTTTACGCCAATAGCCTGCAGCGTACCGTCGCCACCGCCCAGTTCTTTGTGAATGGTGCCTTCCCGGGTTGTGATGTTGCCGTCACCCATCAGGACGCGATGGGAACCATGGATCCTATCTTCAATCCGGTCATCACCGATGGCAGCGAAGCGTTCAACAAGCAAGCGCTGGCTGACATGGCTGCCGCTAATGAAAAGCTGGCGCTGAAGCCCGCTTTCCAGCGACTGGAAAAGATCGTTGACTACAAATCCTCTCCGGCGTGTAACAACAAAAAGCAGTGTGATCTGAGCAGCGGCCAGAACAGCTTCAGCGCGGAAAATGGCAAAGAACCAAACGTCAGTGGCCCGTTAAAAGTGGGTAACTCGCTGATGGATGCCTTTACGCTGCAATATTATGAAGGTTTCCCGCTGGATCAGGTTGCCTGGGGCCAGATCAAAACGCCTGAGCAGTGGAAAGAGCTGTCTGCGATTAAAAATGGTTATCAGGATACGCTGTTCACCAGCCCGACGATTGCCCGGGAAGTGGCGGCCCCGCTGGTGGATTACATCCGTAGCCAGTTAGTCGATCAGGACAAGGCCAATGCGCCAAAAGTGACCCTGATGGTTGGCCACGACTCCAACATCGCCTCCTTACTGAGTGCGTTGCAGGTGAAGCCGTATGAGCTGCCTGATACCTATGAAAAAACGCCGATTGGCGGTCAGGTGGTATTTGAGCGCTGGCACGATGCCAAAAATGATAAAGATCTGCTGAAGGTCGAGTACGTTTACCAGACCGCCGATCAGTTGCGTGATGCCGATGTACTGAGCCTGAAAAATCCGCCGAAGCGCGTTACTCTGCAACTGACCGGTTGTCAGACAGATGCGAATGGCTATTGCAGCTGGGATCAGTTCTCGCAGGCGTTAAATAGCGCGCTGCAGGGGACCCCAATGCAACCTGCGGCCGCACCAAAACCGGCAGCGGCTCAGCCTGACAGCGATGCGGCACCGGCTGCTGCAGCGGCTAACAGCGCAACCGATAAGCCGGCTGACAACGCGAAGGCCGACAAAGCTGACGCCGATAAAGCCAAAGCAGAGAAGGCTGAAGCGGACAAAGCAGACGCTGAAAAAGCGAAGGCAGAGAAAGCTGAAGCGGACAAAGCAGCCGCTGAAAAAGCCAAAGCAGATAAGGCAGCGGCTGACAAAGCGGCAGCCGAAAAAGCCAAAGCAGCAGCCGATAAAGCAGCAGCCGATAAAGCGGCGGCCGAGAATGCCAAAGCAGAGAAAGCAGACGCTGAGAAAGCCGCGGCTGAAAAAGCTAAAGCCGACAACGCGACAGCCAGCCAGGCCCCAACCGCCGCGCAAAGCAACGACGCGAAATCAGTGGCAACGGCAGCGCAGTAAGTTTTCCTGCCGCGGTAAAATAAAAAACCCCGTCGAAACGGGTTTTTTTATGGCTGACGTCCGGTTAGCCGGCGACCACCACCAGCTTCTGATTGGCAAATTCTTTAATGCCGAGGTCTGACAGCTCACGGCCATAGCCGGAACGTTTAACCCCACCAAACGGCAGCTCTGCCGAGGTATCACTTTGCGAGTTGATGAACACCATGCCGGTTTCAATCGCTGACGCCAGCTTGCGACCACGGGCGATATCGCGGGTCCAGACCGAGCCGCCTAAACCGTAGTGTGAATCGTTGGCCAGCGCGATAGCAGCCTGATCGTCACCAACCACGTAGACCTGCGCAACCGGGCCGAAGAACTCCTGATAATAGGCCGGGTTATCCGGCGTAATACCGGTGAGCAGGGTAGGCTGATAGTAACAGCCCACGCCCGCGACCGCTTTGCCGCCGGTGACCAGCTGCGCGCCATGCGCCACGGCTTCGTCCACCTGTTTCACCAGACGGTCACGCGCATCACTGGACGAAAGCGGGCCCAGCGTGGTTTTCTCATCCAGCGGATCGCCCAGCGTGACGGAACTCAGCGCCGCGCTAAACTGACTGATAAAACGATCGGCAATTTTTTCATGCAGGATAAAGCGCTTGGCAGCGGTACAAACCTGACCACAGTTGCTCAGGCGAGCCTGCACGCCCTGACGCACCGCTTCATCGAGATCGGCATCATCCAGCACGACAAAAACATCGTTGCCGCCCAGTTCGAGAGTCGACTTTTTCAGATGCTTACCGGCCTGCTCTGCGACTGCGCTGCCTGCCCGTTCCGAACCGGTCAGCGCCACGCCCTGAACCCGCTCGTCGGCAATCAAATCCGCAACCTGATCGGTCGAGATAAACAGGTTAGTCCAGGCACCTTCAGGCGCACCGGCTTCGCGGACCAGCTTTTCAAACACGTCGGCACAGTGCGGGACGATATTGGCATGTTTCGCCAGCACCGGATTACCCAGCGCCAGGTTAGGTGCCAGCACCCGCATCAACTGGTAATAAGGGAAGTTCCACGGCTCAACCGCCACCAGCACACCAATCGGATGATACTCAACCCAGCTTCGCCCAGTTCACTAGGGTAGGGCTGCGGTTTCAGAATACGTTCGGCGTTTTCAGCATAGTAGCGCGCAATCTGCGAACAAATTTTTACTTCGCCGCGGCTTTGACCAATCAGCTTGCCCATCTCTTTACTGGCGATGGTGGCCAGCTCTTCCGCACGGCTATCAATCAGATCAGCCAGTTTGTGCAACACCTGCAGACGCGGCTGAATATCGCCTTTGCTCCAGTCTGAGTGGTAAAGGCGATCGGCGACCTCCAGAGCATGGCTGACGGCCGCCTCATCATGGGAGGGCCAGCTTTTCAGCACCTGGTTGTTCGCGGGATTAATGCTTTGATAGGAAGACATAGCGTGCTCCTTGGTCAGTTAAAAAGTCGAGGCGGGAAATTCCCGCCCCTGAATTACACGTTTTTTCGTTCTACTGTTTTGTCATCCCAGGTCAGGACATCTTTATCGGTTTTTTCAAAGGCGCGAATCAGCACGTCGTCACTGCCTTGCTGGCGCCAGATCTCTTCTGCAAGCCGCTCATCGTAATTTGCCACTTCGAAAATGGCCTCGGCGATTTCAGGCGAGGTATGACGCAGACTGGCCCATTCGCCAACGTGATGTGCTTTTGCTTGTTCAGTAGCCATAATGTTCTCCTTCGATGAAATCAGTCCTTCAGTTTTACGGTCAGCCCGGCAACGTGCTCACCCTGATAGCGGGCGATGTTCAGTTCCTCTTCCGTGGGCTGACGTGAACCATCCCCGCCCGCCAGGGTAGAGGCACCATAAGGCGTACCGCCGCGAGTCCGGGAAATATCAAACAACTCCTGCGTGCCGTAGCCGATCGGGACAATCACCATGCCGTGATGCGCCAGGGTGGTCCAGACCGAGGTAATCGTCAGCTCCTGGCCGCCGCCGGTGCCGGTTGAGGTGAAAACGCTGCCGACCTTGCCATGCAGCGCCCCCGATGCCCACAGTCCACCGGTGCGATCCCAGAAGGTGCGCATCTGACCTGACATATTGCCGAAGCGGGTCGGGGTGCCGACGATAATGGCGTCATACTGCGTCAACACCTCAGGGGTTGCTTCTGCAGCCGCCTGATTGGTTTTACCGCCCACCTGCGCAAAGCGCTCGGCATCCATGGTTTCTGGCACCCGCAGGATATCCACTTCCGCACCAGGCACCCGACGAGCGCCTTCTGCAACCGCGTTCGCCATCGTTTCGATATGTCCATACATTGAGTAGTAGAGCACCAGAATCTTAGCCATTGATCTCTCCGGGTCGGTTTGACGTCCTGAAAAGTATAGAAGAGCTTTCGTTTCACGTGGGCGAAGCGCGGGTCAGGCGTTCGGCAGTCGGGTAATAAACCGCCAGGCAATCGGTTGTAAGGCGACAGAATGTGCGTTGTTTAATCAAACTGAGGGTGAATAGTCTGTTGCTAAATGTGACTGTCGCAGGAGCAAAAACAGAAATTGGCTATTCTTTAAGCATGGCTGAAAGCGGTGCTATTGCCGTCAGCCACAGGTTGCTTTCTTTCCTCATTTATCGCGTTACGCGACAGGAGTAGACCATGGCATCACATCGTGGAGGTTCAGGAAATTTCGCCGAAAACCGTGAACGTGCTGCAGAAGCGGGGCGGAAAGGCGGTAAAAACAGCGGCGGGAATTTCAAAAACGATCCGCAACGCGCTGCCCGTGCTGGCGAAAAAGGGGGGCGCAGCAGCAGTAAAAAAACCGATGATGAATAAACCTCTGTTCCGCCGGTAAACACCGGCGGTCAACGCCGTTGCTTTTCCTCTGTTCACTCCGCACAATAAGCCCGAATCCATCATCAGGTGAATTATGTCGGACGCACTCCGCGGTTTATCCCTGCGCCTTACGCGCCAGGAGCTGGTATTACTGTTTATTACCATGGTCTGGGGCGGCACCTTTCTGGTGGTGCACCGTGCGATGCAACACTCCGGTCCCTTTTTCTTCGTCGGGCTGCGCTTTGCTACGGCGGCGCTGCTGCTGGCACTGTTTTTCCGCCGTTATCTGGCCGCTATCAGCTGGCTGGAAATTAAAGCCGGCACCCTGATTGGCCTGTCGATTGCCGGAGGTTACGGCTTACAAACCTGGGGAATGCAGACCATCTCCAGCAGCCAGTCGGCGTTTCTCACCGCGCTCTATGTGCCGGTGGTACCGCTGCTGCAATGGCTGTTTTTACGCCGTCCGCCGGGGCTGATGTCGTGGATCGGTATCGTGCTGGCATTTACCGGCCTGTTGCTGGTAGCCGGGCCGCAGGATGGCCGCATCAGCCTGAACGCCGGTGAACTGGCGACCCTGCTCAGTACCCTGGCGATCGCGGCCGAGATCATCTTAATCAGCCGCTATGCCGGTCAGGTTGATGTCCGCCGGGTTACTCTGATACAGCTGGCGGTGGCATCACTGTGCGCTTTTGCGTTGATGATCCCCAATGGTGAAACGGTTCCGGTGCTTTCGACGCCGCTACTGCTCAGCGCGCTGGGACTTGGCGCAGCCAGCGCCTTAATTCAGGTCACGATGAACTGGGCGCAGCGCAGCGTTTCACCGACCCGGGCGACGGTGATTTATGCCGGTGAACCGGTCTGGGCGGGTGTGGTCGGGCGGATAGCGGGTGAGCGTTTGCCAGCCCTGGCGTTGCTGGGCGGGGCGCTGATTGTCTGCGGCGTGATTGTCAGTGAGCTGCGGCTGAAACGGAAGAAGGCGGTGCAGCCAGCGACCACACCGCAGGAATCGCAGGAATAGTTAGCCCTCCTGTCGCGCCAGTGGCTTATCCGGTAGCGTCACGCCGCGTCGGCGCAGAATCGCATTAAGGATAATGGCGCCGAAGGTGGCGGTGCCGATACCGCCGAGGGTAAATGAACCTATCTTCAGCGCAAAGTCACCGGCACCTAGCACCAGCGTGGTGGCGACCATAATCAGGTTGCTGTTCTGGCTGAAATCAACGTGATTTTGAACCCAGATGCGAGCCCCTGCCACCGCAATCAGCCCAAACACCACAATCGATGCTCCGCCAATTACCGGCGCCGGAATCGTGTGGATTAGCGCGCCAAACTTCGGCGAGAAACCGGCCAGAATGGCAATGATCGCCGCGGCGACAAACGCCAGCGTTGAGTAGACTTTAGTCACCGCCATCACCCCGATATTTTCTGCATAGGTGGTTACGCCGCTGCCGCCGATCGAGCCGGAGAGTATTGTTGCCAGACCGTCGCCGACAAATGCCCGCCCCATATACGGGTCAAGGTTACGTCCGGTCATTCCCGCCACCGCTTTCAGGTGACCAAGATTCTCCGCCACCAGAATGATCGCTACCGGCGCGATCATCACCATCGCCTGCAGATCAAAAGCTGGCGCGGTGGTGTGCGGCAGGCCAAACCACGGTGCCTGCGCCAGCAGCGTAAAGTCGACCGGCTTGCCCAGTCCCAGCCCGTTGGTCAGCAGAGCATAGAGAGCCCACGCCACGATCAGCCCAATCAGGATCAGCAGGCGCTGTATCATGCCGTGCGTAAATACCGCCACCACGCCAATACAGAGCACCGTCATTACCGCCACCCAGCTGTCAAACGAGGATCCGGATACGCCATGCACCGCAATCGGGGCCAGATTCAGCCCGATGGCCATCACCACCGCGCCCGTCACCACTGGCGGCATCAGGTTTTCAATCCAGCGGGTACCGGCTTTCATCACCACCAGCCCAATCAGGGTATAAACCAGGCCACAGGCGATTACGCCACCCAGCGCCACGCTGAGATTAGGGTTCAGTCCCTGACCGCTGAAACCGGTCACGGCGATCACCACCCCGACAAACGCGGCGCTGGAGCCAAGGTAACTGGGCACCCGACCGCCGGTAATCAAAAAGAACAGCAGGGTGCCAATCCCCGACACCAGAATCGCCAGGTTAGGGTCCAGGCCCATCAGCAACGGCATCAGTACCGTTGCGCCAAACATCGCGACTGCATGTTGCAAACCAAGAATCAGCGTTTGCCCCATCGGCAGCGTTTCATCCGGGGCAATAATGCCGTTTTCACTCAGTGCCGACTTCTTTTGCCATTGCGGGAACCAGGAACGTGCCATCGTATACTCCAGAAAGTGATGAATGCCGGGGCCAGGCCTGCGGAAGGCTGGCGGATTAACAGGCTTCCTGCCGCATAAGCGGATGATAACCGCGGTCAAACCATGCCAGACCGTGGGTATCGTCGTTACGCACCAGCGCCAGCACCTCACAGAACAGAATGTCGTGGGTGCCGACGCTGACAATCTGGCTGATACGACAGTCAAACGAGGCGACTGCGCCGCTCAGCACCGGCGAACCGGTAATCGCTGTTGACCATTCGGCAGCAATAAAGCGTTCGGCCATCGGCGTCTTGCCGCCGAACAGGTTGGATAAGGTTTCGTGGCCTGCCGCCAGGGTATTGACGCACAGCTGACGGTTTTCACAGAACACCGGCCAGACCGAGGCGGAACGATTGAGGCAGACCAGCAGGGTAGGTGGCGAATCGGTAACGCTGCAGACCGCAGAGGCAGTAAAGCCAGCACGACCGGCCGGACCTTCGGTGGTGATGATATTGACGGCGGCACCCAGCCGCGACATGGCGTTACGAAACTCAGTTTTCTCTACCACAGGCGCAAGATGATTCGGATTCATCGCGTTCTCCACAAAAAGGGTTACCCGGCGACGCGTGCCAGTGGCTGCACGTCATCGGTATCATCCAGCCACTGCACCAGCAGGGCATTAAAGTGATCGGCATCGGTTACGCTCATCGCGTGGCCACCCCATGCCATTACCTGCTCCGAGGCGTTCGGCAGCGCCGCCGCCAGCTGAGCGGAACAGCTCCAGGGCACCAGCAGATCGTCCTGACTGCAGATCACCAGCGCCGGCTGGGGAATAGCGGCGGCACGCGTGCTAAAATCAGCGCTCATCAGGGCGTGCAGACGCCGCATCAGGTTCTCCATTCCCTGGAAATGGGCAATGTGATGACTGTCTTCCTGTTCCAGCCGGGTCTGATGCTGCGCCATCCATTCAGCCGGATAGAGAAACAGCGGCTGGGCACGCACAAAGGCTTCAACGCCGACGTTAAGCAACAGATCCTGGCGCACCTGAAAGCAGCGGCGCGTGTGGGGATGCAGCGTCAGCCAGCCATTGATTACCACTATCCGTTCAACCCGCTCCGGATAATCCAGCGCCAGTTGCAAACCCACCAGCCCGCCGAGCGCATGACCGATCAGGCTAAAACGCAGGATTCCCTGCTGCGCCAGCGCGGCGGCCAGCTCTGCCGCCATCATCGCCATGCTGTAACCTTCCGGCAGGGTATCGGCGCTGCGGCCGGTACCGCGCTGATCGTAGAGCACCACCCGGTAACGGGCGGTCAGGGCAGCCAGCTGCGGCTGCCAGAAGCCCGCCACGCCACCCAGACCGGAAGAGAGCACCAGCGTCGGGGCATCCGGCGACTGCAGGCCAAGGATATCCAGCTGCATCAGACCTCCTGTTTGCCGATGTGCGCCACGCTGGCGATTTCAATCAGCGCATCGGGTTTGACCAGCCCGCACTGAATACAGAAGCGGGCCGGTTTATCACCGGGAAAATAATCGGCATAGACCTGATTCACCGCCGCGTAATTGGCCCAGTCGGTAATGAATATCGAGTTGAACGTCACGTCCGCCATATTGCCGCCGGCGGTTTCAATCACCTTCTTGATGGTTTCCAGTACATGGCGGGTTTGTGCCGCAGCGTCGCCAACGTGCACCACGTTATTATCAGCATCGAACGGTAACGTACCCGAAACGTACACCACGCCGTCGGCCAGCGTGCCGGGCACGAAAGGGGCGATGGGGGTGGTGGTTCCCGGCGGAATAATCACGCTTTTTGGCATAACAACTTCTCCTTTTTGAATCGCTCAGCGGGAATCGGCAGGTTTCAGGCTCTCGCAGAAGGTGGCAACGTCCGACACCCAGCCAAAAAACGTTTCGATATTAAACAGGGCCGCCTGCTGCGCAAAAGCAGGTCCGGCCTGATAAGTCGCGTCTTCCAGCACCACGCCGAAATACTCAAGGAAGAAACCGTCACGCAGTGTCGATTCGACGCAGACGTTAGTCGCAATGCCGGTGAAGATCAGATGACGGATACCGCGGCTGCGTAACATGCTGTCGAGCGGCGTATTAAAGAAGCCGCTGTAGCGTGGTTTCGGCAACACAATGTCGCCCGGCTGCGGCACCAGCTGATCCACCAGCGCATAATCCCAGCTGCCTTTCGACAGCAGCGTGCCGTGCAGTTCCGGGCGTTTGCGCATGGTTTTCAGCGCATTCGATTTGTGAAAATTGGGTGAACCGGCATCGCCAGCTTCGACGTAATCCGCATCCCAGCCGTTCTGAAACCAGATAATCTGGATGCCTGCTGCCCGGGCAGCGGTCACCGCCTGTGCGATGCTGGCGATCACCGGCTGGGTGGCAGAGACATCAAACCCGGCCAGATCCAGATAGCCGCCTTCGGTGGCGTAAGCATTTTGCATATCCACCACAATCAGCGCGCTCTGGCTGGGTGGAAAGGCGATCGGTTCGGGACGCGCCGGCAGCTCAATCTGCGGCACGTCTGGGGTATGGGCGCAATAAACCGTACTCATCAGGCCACCTCCTGTTGGGCTTCCAGCAGGGCACTGCGGCACTGCATCAGCGGTTGAATATGTTGACCAAAGTCTTCGATGCCCTGCAGGAAATCATCAAACGTCAGCAGCACGCCATGGGTGCCGTCCACCTGCGCCACCTCATCCAGCATCCGCGCCACGCTGGCATAAGAGCCGACCAGCGTCCCCATATTGATGTTGACCGCCGAGGTGGGATCGGCCATCTGGCGCACGTTGGTGTCGCTGCCTGATTTGGTGTCCTGCTGGCTTTGGGTGGTCAGCCAGGAGAGTGCCTCTTCATCGGCACCGGCTTTGTAGTGTTCCCATCGGGCGCGGGCTTCTTCATCGGTCGCAGCCGCGATAATCATAAACAGCACATAGGAGCCGACATCGCGTCCGGCTTTTTCCGCGGCCTGCTTCATCCGCGTGGAGGTCGCGCTGAATGCGGTAGGGGTATTCACGCCTTTACCAAAGCAGAAGTTGTAATCGGCGTGCTGGGCGGAAAATGCCATACCGGCATCACTCTGACCGGCGCAGATTACCTTCATCGGCCGCTGCGGTTGCGGGCTGACCCGGCAGTCATTCATGGTGAAAAAATCGCCCTTGAAGTCAGACTTGCCGGTGCCCCACAGATCGCGCAGCACGGTAACGTATTCGGTCAGATAGGCATAACGGCTGCCGAAGTACTCATCGCCCGGCCATAATCCCATCTGCTCATATTCGGGCTTCTGCCAGCCGGTCACCAGGTTGACGCCAAATCGGCCATTGGAAATCGAATCGATGGTGGCGGCCATGCGCGCCACAATAGCCGGGGGCAGCGTCAGCGTGGCCGCCGTCGCGTAGATCTCAATGCGAGAGGTCACGGCTGCCAGGCCCGCCATCAGGGTGAAGGACTCGAGGTTGTGATCCCAGAATTCGGTCTTACCGCCGAAGCCGCGCAGTTTGATCATCGACAGCGCAAAGTCGAAATGGTAATGCTCCGCTTTCAGCACGATCGCTTTGTTCAGTTCAAAGGTCGGCTTGTATTGCGGTGCATGGGATGAAATCAGCCAGCCATTGTTACCAATCGGAATAAAGACGCCTATCTTCATGTGAAACCTCTATGCAGTCGGGGGAGGACATTTCACGCGCGGCACTGCTTCCTGCTTCATCCCTGAGGGGCTGCGCTCAGTCACAATTCTGCAAACTGTGTGCCACTTTTTTTAATGCAATAAATAACAACAGGTTAAACTTAACCCAAAAGAGGTAACCAGAGCAGATGGTCCATTTCGGACCGTTTGGTCAAAATTCGCTGCACATTTTCCATGCAGGCTGAGCGAAAAAGGTGCAGGCGGTGGATTGGGCAGGGCGGAAGCACTTTGCTATGATGCGCTGACACAAGAGGGATGAGGTAAACGTGTGAAAACCGATGAAAAAAAGCCAACGCGTCGTTCGCGTGCCGTCGCCGCGAAACGTGCTGCCATTCTGGAGGCGGCATTGGCGTTCTTCTCACAGTTTGGCATTCATGGCACCAGCCTCGATAAGGTGGCAGAACGGGCTGACGTCTCTAAAACCAATCTGCTCTACTATTTCCCCTCTAAAGAAGCGCTGTATGTGGCGGTGCTGAAACAGATACTGGATGTCTGGCTGGCTCCGCTGCGGGCGCTGGCGCACGATCAGGATCCGCTGGTGGCGATTCGCCGCTACATCCGCCTTAAGCTGGAAGTATCACGCGATCACCCACAGGCCTCGCGGCTGTTTTGCCTGGAGATGTTGCAGGGCGCACCACTGCTTAAAGGTGAACTGGCGGGCGATCTGAAACAGCTGGTGGATGACAAAGCGGCGATTATTGAGCGCTGGATTGATGAAGGCCGGCTGGCAGGTGTCCAGCCGCAACATCTGATCTTCATGCTGTGGGCCACCACCCAGCACTATGCCGATTTTGCCAGTCAGGTCGAGGCGGTCACCGGTCAGACGCTTAACGATCCCGATTTTTTTGATCAGACGGTCAGCAACGTGCAGCGCATGATTATTGAAGGGATTCGGGTGCGCTGACTGACGCCGGATCGACCGTTCGCCACGGAGTAAAACCATGGATTCTGTTTCGCAGTTGGTGCTGGGTGCCGCGGTCAGCGTGGCGGTAATGGGACGACGGGTGCCGGTCTGGCAGGCTGCAGTGGTCGGTGCCGTCTGCGGCACCCTGCCCGATCTTGATGTGTTTATCGATCATGGCGATGCGATACGCAATATGACGCTGCATCGTACCGAAAGTCATGCGCTGCTCTATCTCACGCTGATATCGCCGCTGATCGCCTGGCTGGTGGCCGGACTGTTCCGCCACCGGGTGAGATGGCCGGCATGGTGGCCCGCCATCTGGCTGGCGCTGATTACCCATCCGCTGCTCGATTTAATGACGGTGTATGGCACCCAGCTTGGCCTGCCGCTGACCGATCATCCTATGCGATTAGCAGTATTTACATCGTCGATCCGCTTTATACGCTGCCGCTGCTGATTGGCGTGGCGCTGGCGCTGTGGCGGCGCAGTGAGCGCGGGCTACGCTGGAACCGGATTGGCCTGACCCTGAGTACGCTCTACCTGCTGTGGAGCGTGGCGATTCAGGGCGTGGCGGCAGGGCAGATCAAGCAGGCGCTGGTCCGGCAGGGGATCCCAACCGATAAGGTGCTGGTGACCCCGACCGCCTTCAACAGCCTGGTGTGGCGCAGCGTGGTGATGACACCGGACCGCTACGGTGAGGTTTACTGGTCACTGCTGTCGCCACGGCGTCCGCTGCAGGTGGTATGGCGACCCCGTCATCCTGAACTGTTTGATGCGCTGCGTGGAAACGGGTATGCCGAGCGGGTCGCGTGGTTCAGCCACGGTTTTTATGCGATGGCGGAACGCAACGGGCAGATTACCATTGCCGATCTGCGGATGGGGGAAGGCGATGATTTCACCTTTACCTTTAACCTCGGTAGCCCACAACAGCCCGATCCACAGCCACAGCGGCTGCCGTCGGAGCGGCCTACTTTGCAGGCGGTGTTCTCGACACTGTCTCAGCGGCTATAAAAAAGCCCGGTCAGTGACCGGGTTTTTTATTGCCAGCAGGCGGTTAGCGTGGTTGACGGCGGCGGCGCACCAGCCAGCCCATCGTCAGCAGCGCAAACCACAGCGGTGTCACCATCAGGGCCTGGCGCGTATCTTCCTGCAGGGTCAACAACACCAGCACGAAAGCGAAGAACGCCATGCAAACCCAGCACATGAACTTGCCCATTGGCATTTTAAAGCCGGACTGGGCATGACGCTGCGGGTACTTTTTACGGTAGGCCAGGTAGCTGCACAGGATGATGGTCCAGACGAACATGAACAGAATGGCGGAAACGGTGGTCACCAGGGTGAATACCGTCATCACGTCCGGGATCAGATAAATCAACGCTACGCCAGCCAGCAGACACAGGCAGGAGAAAAGCAGGCCGGTGGTCGGGACCGCGCGCGCTGACAGGCGGCCAAAGGCACGGCTGGCCACGCCCTGCTGCGACAGGCCATACAGCATACGGCTGGTCGAGAAAATACCGCTGTTAGCGGAGGAGGCTGCCGAGGTCAGGACCACGAAGTTGACGATACTGGCCGCAGCGGGCAGGCCAATCAGCACAAACATTTCAACGAACGGGCTACGGTCGGCCATCACCTGGGTCCAGGGCGTCACCGCCATGATCACCATCAGCGCCAGCACGTAAAACATAATAACCCGCAGCGGAATGGCGTTAATCGCGCGCGGCAGCACTTTATGTGGATCGTGCGTTTCTGCCGCGGCGGTGCCGACCAGTTCAATGCCGACAAAGGCAAACACCGCAATCTGGAAGCCGGCAAAGAAGCCGCTCAGCCCTTTTGGAAACAGCCCACCGTGATCCCAGATATTACTCAGCGAGGCGGTGCCGCCGCCGGGTGAGGGATAATGCATCGATACCAGCACAATGCCGGTAATGATCAGCGCCACAATCGCCACGATTTTGATGATCGCGAACCAGAACTCCATCTCACCAAACAGTTTGACGGTCGCAATGTTGAGCGTCAGGAAAACCACCACGCACAGCAGGGCGCTCATCCAGATCGAGAAGCCGGGAAACCAGAGCTGGAAGTACGCGCTGATAGCAACCACATCAGCAATGCCGGTCACCACCCAACAGAACCAGTAGGTCCAGCCGGTAAAATAGCCCGCCCAGGGGCCGAGCAGGTCAGCCGCAAAATCGCTGAATGATTTGTACTCAAGATTGGACAGCAGCAGCTCGCCCATTGCCCGCATCACGAAGAACAGCATAAAGCCGATGATCATATAAACAAAAATGATCGAGGGTCCCGCCAGGCTAATGGTTTTACCGGAACCCATGAACAGGCCGGTACCGATAGCACCACCGATGGCGATAAGTTGAATATGGCGATTATGCAGGTTGCGCCGCAGTTTATCCGGGCCTTCCTGCGCGAGTGGCGCGTCTTTAGATTGATCAACCATGGAATTGTCTTTCCTTTCTTGATGTTGTGTCAGCTCTGCTGGCTGTTACTGAATGGCGTCGCCCGAAGGCAAGCCGGCATAAGATAGTGGAAGTCACCCTAAAGCCGGTAACGGTTTTTTATCAATTGTGACCATTGCCGCTCAATCAGGTGGCAGCAAAGCGTTACGCGGGTTAATCCTGCGGCAGGCTGGGTAATTTTTCATCACGTTGTGTCAGGTTCAGGGCGTGACGAGGATTGTACTTCTACACTTTCTGTTGGTTATTCATCATGCTGCGAGAGGGACTATGCGCACGCTTATTCTGTTTTTGCTGTTGATTGCGCTGGGATGGGTCAGTTTACCCTGGCTAAAACAGCATCTGCCGCCGCAATTTAATCCCTTTATTCCGCTGTCGGTGACGGACCCGCCGGGCTGGATGACGCAACTCAAAATGAAACGGCTGGCCGGCGATCCTGCCGCCTGTCTGGCGGTGATGCGGCGCGCGCAGCAGGCGGGCTGGGTCAGCTTCAGCGAAAGACCGCCGCTACGGGGCAACTGTCCCCTTGCCGATCCGTTGCGTATCCAGAAATTTGGCCCGGTCAGCCTGAGCAGCAGTTTCCTTGCCAGCTGCCCAATGGCGGTTGCCAGCACCATGTACGCCTTACGCAGCCGTGAACAAACCCTGCAGCAGATGCAGAGCCCGCTGGTGCGGATTAGCCACGTCGGCAGTTATGCCTGTCGCAATATTTATCATCGGACCGAAGGGCGATTGAGCGAACATGCGACGGCTGATGCCTGGGATGTGACCGGCTTTCAGCTGGCCAATGGTCAGCGGCTTACTGTCAGCCAGCACTGGCAGCAGCCTACGGACAAAGCCGCAATGCTGCATACGCTGTGGCGTGGCGGTTGCCAGGTGTTTGGCAATGCGCTGGGACCCGACTATAACGCCGCCCATACCACCCATTTTCATCTGGGCATGCGCGGCGCGGGGTATTGTCGATAAATCATAAAACAGGATTAATACCGCGTTTGATTATGAAATGATTTGCTGGCCACGAAAAAACAAATCCAGTCATCATCGCGAGTTGCAGCATAAACCAGAAGAGCGTCCGCGACGGATTGATCTGCTGATGCAGCACAAATTTCAGGGCCAGCGCCATAAAGAAAAAAATGCCGGCCTGACAGATCAGCAGCGGAAAGGCGCTGCGTTTAAATGCCAGCGACAAGCGCTGCCAGAATGATTTTTTTTCATGTTGAGGCAGGGAGAAAAATTGAAAAAGCAGCAGTAACAGGAAAGAGAGTAACAGCGAAATTGCTGCCTGTTGCCAGATCAACAGCGGTATTTTCAGATAGTTCAGCAGCGTGATAATTGGTAAGGTTAGCGCCTCAGCTAAAATACAGGCGGCGGCTGAGATGGCGGTGGCGATAAATAGCGCTTGCCAGCCACGATAGCGGGACGATTTGGGCGAAATCAGTAACGCTGCTTTTAACTGATGTCGGGGAATCCGGCCGAGATACCACCAGGCCAGCCAGCCGATAAACGGCAGATAAAGCCCGGTGAGTGGCCAGATCAGGTTCATCAGTCTGCCCGGCTGACGGTAAAGGAAAATATCCTTGGTAATCATCAGCGCGGTGCAAACGCCGGACACCAGAAAGAGTAAAGCCCACTGATTTAGCATCGTATGCTCCCGTGGCGGGTTAATCCATGTCGTGTTGAAACGCGCGTCTGACGGCTGTTTTCGTCCCGAATCTTAAGCGGTTAGTCACGGTGACCGCAGATTAAGCGTAGTCTCAGGATTACCAGAGTGAAATGCATGCTTATTTCCTGATGAAAAATATGTTGAACATCAACCTTTACCGCTTCGCTTATTCAGCACCTATTTAACCTGCTGTTTAACCATAAATTACTGGCGCTCAGGAAATAACTTTTTATCTGGACTGAGACTTTTGCAACGCTGCTGAAAAAATCGAATGAAACATAATGATTGAAATTCCATCGGAAAAATCTTATTCTCCACTGATGATTGAAAGTTACACCGGACGGCCTCATATTGACGTTGAAAGGCGGTTGTGGGGAGCCTGAGGTTCAGAGAATTAAATGCCATCTTTATTGTGGCGATGCCGGTTTGTACAATAAATTAATTTACTCCTGATAATTTATTTTTTATCTGAATAACCAAAATGAATAATAATGCGCAAATGCGTAAAAATAATGCCGAGGCAATATGAGTAGCGGGGATTATTTCGCCTGGCGGGGTGACGCAGAAGAAAAATTTCGGGCATTAACTTGTTCTTCTGAGCTGAAGACGTTATTGCACTGCTTTACTGAATCATTAGGCTTCGACTATTTTGCCTTCCTGATTCAGCATCCGGTGCCTTTCACCCGACCGCGCATTCATTTACACAGCAGTTATCCCACGCAGTGGGTTAAGCATTATGAAGCGAACAATTATTACGCGGTCGATCCGGTGCTGGAACAGTGCCAGCGGCCCGGCCGGGGAATGGTCTGGACGCGTGAACTGTTTACCGAGGCCGGTAACCTGTGGCAGGAGGCGGCAGAGCACGGCCTGCGTAGCGGTTTTTCTTGCTCTGCAATGGCACCAAATCGCGTCATTGGTATATTATCTATATCATCGCAACAGCCGCTTCCTATTCAGCAGCGCCGCATTGAGCTGGAAGTCAAACTACACTTTTTAGCGGAGCTAAGCTTAGATACGCTGGAACGCTTTAGCGATGATGCAATGATGGTACTAAAAAAAGAGTTTAGTCAGCGCGAGCTGGAAATTTTGAAATGGACTGCAGAGGGAAAAACTGCGGTGGAAATT
Organism: Pantoea brenneri; assembly: GCA_002095305.1. Classification (GTDB taxonomy): domain Bacteria; phylum Pseudomonadota; class Gammaproteobacteria; order Enterobacterales; family Enterobacteriaceae; genus Pantoea; species Pantoea brenneri. Next base: position 4,796 of record MIEI01000017.1, on the reverse strand, counting down.
TCACTTATTTTATCCATCTCTGAACATACCGTTAACTTTCACCAAAAAAATATGCAAAAGCGTTTCAATGTTTCCAATAAAACCCAGATTGCCTGTTATGCAGCAGCAGTCGGGCTGATTTAGACGAAAAGCAACTACCAATTTTAGTAGTTCCCTCGTCCAGGTCAGTTGTCTACCCTGCGCCGGGGCTTTGCCAGGCTGGCGCAAAGAAATCATTGCAAACATGGGGATGTCAGAGGCGCATGATGAAAATAGTTCAAACGCAATTAAAGGATATGCCATCCTCTTTGCTTGCCGAACTTGGCAGCTACCGGTATAGCGTATTTGCGCGCGGCGAAGGCTGGTCTATTCCGCCACGTCTTAGCACGCCGGGACAGGAATACGATCGCTTCGATCGCTCAGACGTGACCTGGCTGATTGCCTGGAATGCGCGGGAAGGGATCAGCGGCTGCGCCCGGCTTATGCCGTGGTTCGAACCGGAACAGAGTGAAGGCATTGTGTTGCCCTTCAGCCATGAAAAGGTGTGGGAGATGTCGCGCTTCTCGGCCCGGCTGGAGGTGGATCCTGAGTTGCCACTGAACATTCTCTGGCACGCGGTGCAGCTGGCAGAGCTGAATGGCATGGAGTACATCATCAGTTCAGCCACACCGATGCTGGAGAAGATGTTTGAGCAGCATCGGGTGGTGTATGAGCCGCTGACGCCGGGCTTGATCCTGTCGGAAGATAATCTGTTCGCGATTCGCATTCCGGTGGTGCAGCCTGCGCTGGCGGAGAAGTATCGCGGCACCCGGCGTTTCAGTCCGGAAGAAGTACTGCCGTCGCTGGGTGTGTCAGTTAACTGGCAGTCACACAGCTAACTAATTTGCCCCCGCAACCGGGGGCAAAACGTTTACTGGCGGTAGGCCGCTTTGATCTGCTTAATGGTGTTGCTGAACACTTCCGCCTGCGGCTTATCGCCCAGCGTCTGCACGTAGCGTTCCATATTGATAATGACTTTTCCGGCATCCGCCTGACCCATGCCTTTCAGAATCAGCGTGATCATCATTTTCAGACCCGCTATTTCATCCGCTAATTTGCGCGCTTCCTGCGAAGTTGCAAAGTCTTCATCGCTCATGATTTTCTCCTTGGTGAATAACAACGTGTCGGCAATCTCGTCCGTACAGCAGTGCGTGAGTATACCACAGGGCGATTAAGTTGCTGATCGGGCCGGTTCGCTTCTGGCCGAAAAGGTTATCAATCCAGCAGGGCTAATCAATCGCGGAAAGTTATCATAGCGCTTAACGATGTTCCTGACGGTGTTGCACACCCACATAAATCCCGCATCGAATTCTGTTTAAGTAAATGAAAAATAACTTTTTTAATTTTATTTTTCAGGTGGGACAGGTGGCGGTTTTAACGCGGCTAAGATAAGCGTGATCATCGGTTTTCAATCAGGTATCGCCGCTACAGTTTTACTTTGTTGATGTGCTTTTGAGGTAAAAACGGGTATGATTACCGCCTGAAATCGTTAATTGCTTCCTCTTTTTAGCCTCTGGAGTCTTCCCGTTGATCAGTGTGCTTCTTGTTGATGACCATGAACTGGTCCGTGCTGGTATCCGCCGCATCCTGGAGGATGTCAAAGGTCTGGTGGTAGTCGGAGAAGTTAACTGTGGTGAGGACGCGGCCAAATGGTGTCGTGCCAATCAGGTCGATGTGATTTTGATGGATATGAACATGCCAGGCATTGGCGGGCTTGAGGCGACACGCAAGATCGTGCGCTACAATCCCGACATCAAAATCATCATGCTGACAATCCATACCGAGAATCCATTACCGGCCAAAGTGATGCAGGCCGGTGCCGCTGGCTACCTCAGTAAAGGGGCAGCGCCGCAGGAAGTGATTAACGCGATTCGTTCGGTTAACGCCGGACAACGCTACATCGCCTCGGACATTGCGCAGCAGATGGCGCTGAGCCAGATTGAGCCGCAGAAAGCCGAATCACCTTTCAGCTGTTTGTCGGAAAGGGAATTGCAGATTATGCTGATGATCACCAAAGGACAAAAGGTGACGGAAATTTCCGAGCAGTTGAATCTCAGTCCTAAAACCGTTAACAGCTACCGTTATCGTATGTTCAGTAAGCTGAACATCAGCGGTGACGTAGAGTTAACGCATCTGGCCATTCGACATGGCCTCTATAATGCGGAGCCGTTAATCAGTAGTGAGTGACGTTTTTAATTCCAAAGCCTTTCTGAGTACGGTGACCAGTAAGCCCGGCGTCTACCGCATGTATGACGCCTCAGGCACCGTCATCTATGTTGCAAAGCCAAAGATCTGAAAAAGCGTTTGACCAGCTATTTTCGCACTCAGGTCGGCAGCCGCAAGACCGAAGCGCTGGTAAGCAATATCCAGCACATCGACGTCACCGTAACCCACACCGAAACCGAAGCGCTGCTGCTTGAGCATAACTACATCAAGCTGTATCAGCCGCGCTACAACGTATTGCTGCGCGATGATAAATCCTATCCCTACATCTTCCTGAGCGCTGACACCCATCCGCGACTGGCGATGCACCGTGGTGCTAAACACGCGAAAGGGGAATACTTTGGGCCGTTCCCCAACGGCTATGCGGTACGCGAAACCCTCGGACTGCTGCAAAAAGTCTTCCCGATCCGTCAGTGCGAAAACAGCGTTTACCGCAACCGATCACGTCCCTGTCTGCAATACCAGATTGGTCGTTGTCTGGGGCCGTGCGTGGCCGGACTGGTGAGTGAAGAGGAGTACGCCCAGCAAACCGATTATGTGCGCCTGTTCCTGGCGGGCAAAGATGATCAGGTCCTCAATCTGCTGGTGAAGCGGATGGAGGAGGCGAGCGTCGGACTTCGATTTGAAGAAGCGGCCCGCCTGCGCGATCAGATTCAGGCGGTGCGGCGGGTCACTGAGAAACAGTTTGTCTCCAATCAGGGCGATGACCTGGATGTGATGGGCGTGGCTTACGAGGCGGGTATGGCCTGTCTGCACGTGCTGTTTATTCGTCAGGGTAAAGTGTTAGGCAGCCGCAGCTACTTCCCGAAAGTGCCGGCGGATACCGATCTGGCCGAAGTGGTGCAAACCTTTGTCGGACAGTTCTACCTGCAGGGCAGTGAAGCGCGCACCTTGCCGGGCGACATCCTGCTCGACTTTACCTTGCCAGAACGCGAATTGCTGGCCGACTCGCTGAGCGAGCTGGCTGGTCGTCGGGTCTCGATTCAGAGCAAACCGCGCGGCGATCGCGCCCGTTATCTGAAGCTGGCGCGAACCAATGCCGCGACCGCATTAACCACCCGGTTATCGCAACACTCGACGATTCATCAGCGTCTGGCAGCTCTGGCGGAGTTTCTTCAGCTCGACAAGATCACGCGCATGGAGTGTTTCGATATCAGCCACACCATGGGTGAGCAGACGATCGCCTCCTGCGTGGTGTTCGATCAGAACGGTCCGCTGCGTGCCGACTACCGCCGCTATAACATCAGCGGTATTACGCCCGGCGATGACTATGCCGCGATGAACCAGGTGCTGCGCCGTCGTTATGGTAAAGCGATCGAAGAGGACAAGATCCCGGACGTGATCCTGATCGATGGCGGCAAAGGACAGCTTGCCCAGGCGAAACAGGTATTCGCCGAGCTGGATGTGCCGTGGGATAAATCCCGACCGATTTTACTGGGCGTAGCCAAAGGCAGCGATCGTAAAGCGGGACTGGAAACACTGTTCTTTGAAGCGGAAGGCGAGGGCGTTTCTCTGCCGCCGGATGCCCCGGCGCTGCATGTAATTCAGCATATTCGTGACGATGCTCACAATCATGCAATCTCGGGCCACCGTAAAAAACGCGCTAAAGTAAAGAACACCAGCGCACTGGAAAGCATCGAAGGAGTGGGGCCGAAACGGCGTCAGCAACTGCTTAAGTACATGGGGGGCCTGCAACCGCTGATGAATGCATCAGTGGAGGAGATCGCCAATGTACCGGGTATCTCACACGCCCTGGCAGAAAAAATATACTACTCGTTGAAACACTAGCATTGAAACGGGGGGGGCAATGTAGGAACATACGTTAAATTCTACCCATTCCAGACAGTTACCGGCATATGCAATTTAACATCCCGACGTGTCTCACCCTGTTCCGAGTCGTCCTCATCCCGTTCTTCGTGCTGGCTTTCTATCTGCCGTTTCACTGGGCACCGCTGGCTACTGCACTGATCTTCATTTTCGCTGCCGTCACCGACTGGTTTGACGGCTTTCTGGCGCGCCGCTGGAAACAGACCACCCGCTTCGGGGCATTTCTTGACCCGGTGGCCGATAAAGTGATGGTCGCGATGGCGCTGGTGCTGGTGGCAGAATATTTCCATGCCTGGTGGATTACGCTGCCCGCCGCCACCATGATTGCCCGTGAGATTATCATCTCTGCGTTGCGTGAGTGGATGGCTGAGATCGGTAAACGCAGCAGCGTGTCGGTTTCATGGATTGGCAAAGTGAAAACCACCGCCCAGATGCTGTCGCTGTTTGCCCTGCTGTGGCGTCCTGACAGCACGGTAGTCGGAATTGGCGTGGTGGCGTTATACATTGCTGCGGTGCTGACTTTCTGGTCAATGTTTCAGTATTTAAGCGCGGCGCGCGGCGATCTGCTCGAACCGTGATCGATGCGATTTAAAAAGCAGCAAACAGACACACAGTGAGGATAATTTTATTGACTCACTGCGTCAGGTCAGTAGAATGCATCGCATCGAACGGCAGCCAGCCTGCCAGAAGATAAATAAAATCAGCAAGTTCGATGCAGTTGCTGAAAT